>NZ_JBDJMM010000009.1:0-185732 GCF_039673865.1 Pseudomonas sp. TWI628
CATCAACCGGCCGATGGCATCGCGTTCGAACAGCGTGCTGCGCTCGGGGCGCTCACCGTTTTCGCCGTAGCCGATTTCGTCCAGGCGGACCAGATGCCCGCCAGCGTCGTAACTAAAGCGTCGGGTCAGGTTGTCTACCCGCACTTCTTCGCTCAGGCGGTCAGATGCGTCGTAGGCGAAGCGGTACGCCGCACTGTTCTCGTTGACCAGTGCGGTCAGGCGCAGGGCCTTGTCGTACTCATAGCGTACCCACTCGCCCTTGGCATCCTGACGGCTGCTCGGCAGGCCGCGCGAGGTGCGTTGCAGGCGGGTGGTCTGGCCTTTGCCATCGGTGTGGGTCAACACCTGACCCAGGGTGTTGTAGGTGAAGGTCTCTGCAGTGCCATCCGGGTGGTTGATACGTAGTACTTCGCCGTCCGGTTTGCGTTCCAGCGTGGTGGTCTGGTTCAGTGCATCGGTCACTGCGACGAGGTGCTGACGCTCGTCATATCGGTAGTAGGTGCTTTTGCCGGAGCAGTCCTGGAAACGTTCGACCTGCGCATAGGCGTTCCACCACAGGTACTTGGACTTGAAGTTGGCATCGATGATCGTGTGCGGCAGGCCGTCATCACTGTTGAGGTACTGAGTCTTGTGGCCCAGTGGATCGATCTCGGTGATCAGGTTGCCTTTATCATCGTAGCGCGACTGCCAGACGCTGCCGTCGGGGAAGCGGGTCTCCGTGACCAGTGGCGTGGCGAAGTGGTGCTTGTAGCTGATCTTGCGGCCCAGCGGGTCGGTTTCCTCGATGAGCCGGGAGAACTCGTCGTACTTGAGCGCCAGGTGGTTGCCATCGGGCAGATCGATGCCAATCAGATTTCCGGTTGCGTCGAAATCCATGCCGTAGCGCTCACCGCCGAAGTCGCGGCTGGCAATGACGCGTTTGTCTTCGTTGTATTGGATCTGCAGTTCACGGCCCAGCACGTCGGTTGCCCAACTGGTGCGTTTGGCAGGGTCGTAACGGAAGTGATAGTGCTCGCCGTCGCTGGTCCAGTGTTCGACCACGCGCGGCTTGCCATCCTGGGATTCCCAACGGTACTCGCAGATCAGGCCCAGGGCATTGCTGTGCCGGACCATGAGGTGTTCGGCGTAGCTGAAATGGCGAACAGAGTCGCCATTGCGGTTGATCACTTCAGTGAGCTGGCCGTTATCGTCATAGCGGTAACGCACCAGCGTTTCGACAGCGGTGTCATCGACCACGCGCTTGACGTCTGTCAAACGCCCAAGCGGGTTGTCATAGTGCAGGTGGACACGCACGGCACCTGGCGCGGTGATATCCGTGAGTCGCCCTTCGGCACTGTAGGTAAAGTGCAGGTAATGGCCCAGCGCATTTTCCAGGCGTTGCAAAGGCACGCGTGTATTGCCGTCCGGCACTTCACCAAAGTAGAAGAAGAGGTTATCGAGCGTTTGCAGAAGGTAGTGGCCGCCCTCGGTACGCACGAGGTGGATGCGCTCGTTGGGATTGTAGATGCTTTCGCCTGGCTCCAGATCGACGAATGGGACGCTGCGCCCCTGGTTGTCGGTTAGATAGACGAATCCGCCGCTACGACGAAGGCTTTGCTCCCAAGGCAAGATCCAGCCCTGGCCCAGTGCACTGTTGACGGTAAGGTCGCTGGCATAAAACCGCGACCACTCGATAGGCATCAGGCCAGGCAATACGAAGTCTGTTTCATTGGCCAGCAGTTTGCGGCCGGTGGTCATGTCCACCGGATTACCGGTAAAGCCCTCGATCGCCCGACCAACAGCCGGGCCGATGATGAAGCGCCCTGCTAGATAGCTGGCTGCAATGGTAGCGCCGGTCTGAAGTGCACACGGGCCGGCGGCCTTGAGGCCGGCCTGAAGCCCGAGGCGACCGACTGCCAGAACCGAACGCCCCATCGAGGCGACGATCATCAACACATCGACCGTGACGCGCAGCCATTCCGGTACTTCATCATCCACGGGCAAGTACCGCTCAGTACCGCCACCGATATAGACGTTGTTCGAACCGCCCGAAATCTTGGCGCCACACGTCAGCTTGTCACCTTTGCGTGCCGCTGCAACGCCATTGATGAATACGTTGGTGGAGCCTTCTGCAACCAGTACCGGCGCCGGATGCTTGTCACATTTGGCAGTACTCAATGTGGCGTGGGCTGCATTGCGATTGTTGATGAATACGTCTGTCGAACAACCGGGTAACTCTATCTGCCCAGCGGGCGAACTGAACATCGAGCCTATCTTTTCGCCCAACATCGGCAGCATGCCGGCACCGATACCGATCACTGCCCCCAGCAAGAAGCCGCCGAGGCCGGCGGTGCAGATGGTGAAGGCAGCAGCCGTAGCAATCGCCAGGCCAATCACTGCCCCAGCAAGAAAACCTGCCAGGGCACTGGTGTGTTCAATCTCGTCGTGCAGCCGCGCAGCCTCGAACATAGGTTCAACCCTGCGTGGTGTTTTCTGGGGAGCTTGGTTGGCGTGGTTCGAAGCTGTTCAACAGCCCAAGCCAACTGTCGTTCTGCTTGCCATTGAAGTCGGCCTGGCTGGTCGTGGAGAAAACCAGAATGCGCCCAGGCGCGACCTCGAAAGCCGCCTGTCGTTGATAGACCGGCCGGCCATCCTTCAGGTAGTAGCCATCGACCTGAATACCCGCCTGGGGTTGGCTTGAAGACAGGGTGGCTGGCTTCTTGCCGAGGATGGTGTAGCCGCGCAATTTGGATGCGATCAGCTTCACCTGGCGCTCGATATAGGCTTTGAGGTCCTCGCCGGGCATCAGGTTGTCACGTGAGAGCGTAATGTTCAGCGGTGCCGGGATGCTGTCCCCGAGGATAAACATGTTGACCGTGCGATCCTGGAAGCCTTCCGGCAACGTGATAGATCCTTCCTGCAGCTGATAGTCCATTGTCTGAGTGTTCCATGAAAACGTGAAAAGATTTGAGCCTTACTGCGCGGTCATCCCGGCCAGCATGGCATCGAACGCGATCAGCCAATCGGCCAGTTGCGATTGGTCCGGGTTGATTACCGTAGACATGTTCATCCACTGCCGTTTGTTGCCGTCCGCAGAAACGATGATCGTGCACACGGCGCGGCCGTGACGGCGCTCCTGACCTACATTGAACTGGTAGTCGAGACTGATTGCAGGGTGGCCAGCCAACAAGGTTTCGGCTTGACGCACCGGGATCAGTTCCGCATGCCGCTCGCTCAGTTTTTTGATAAACAACTCGACCGCTTTATCAAGTTCAAGCCCGTCAGGCGCAGGGCGGCGGCGGGCGCTGAATTGCACGTGGCAACCGGCAAATTCCAGCGTGGTATCGATATCACGAAAAGCGAAACCTTGAGGCATGAGCATATTCAAGCCTGCAATGCGCAATGCGTTTTGCTCTGCGTCCATCTGCAGTGGCTGTGGCGCTGGTGCAACCTCTAGCGCAGCTTGCGCCTCGATGCGTGCTTCCTCGGCCTGCTGCCGGGCAAGCGCCTCGGCGGCCTCTCGCCTCTGCGAGAGCCTGTCGTAGATATTTCCTCTAACCATCACGCTAAGCCCTACTCGTTGATATCGACCCGGTCACCTTTGACAAAGGTGTTCTTGCCCAGAATGTCGATGCTGTCTGCTTCGATGGTGATGCCATCCGGTTTGAGGGTGATCTTGCTGGTACCGACTTGCAGCAGGATGCTCTCCTTGGCGCTCACCTGGATGAACTTGTTGTCAACCTGCAAGGTGTAAGCACCCTCTTTGACGTTCACCACCGTGTCTTTCTTGATGATTTCCGTATGTGCTCCACCCACCGTGATCGTCCGGTTGTTCCCCACATCATGGGACTCATCCAGCTCGATCTCGGTATCCATGTTGCGCTCGGCGTGCATGATGATCTGCTCGGCGCCGGCCTTGTCCTCGAAGCGGAAGAAGTTCGCGGTACCGCCATCACCCTTCATCGAGCGGGTCAGGAAGCCGCTCTGGGTCTTGTTCGCAGGGAGCGACCACGGCGGCGTGTTGACGCTGTTGTACAGGCTGCCCATGATCAGCGGGCGGTCCGGGTTGCCGTCGAGGAACACCACCACCACTTCGTCGCCTACACGTGGGATCTGGATGCTGCCGAAGCCGCCGCTGGCACCGGATTGGGCGACACGTACCCAGCACGAACTGTGGTCGTTGTGTTGGCCCTTGCGGTCCCAGTGGAACTGAATCTTCACGCGGCCCAGTTCGTCGGTGAAAATCTCTTCGCCTGGCGGGCCGACGATGATGGCGGTCTGTGGGCCGGCGATGGTCGGCTTTGGCGTGCTCAGCTGCGGGCGGAACGGGATCTTCTTGCGCACGCAGCTGAAGGTGTTGAAGTAGCTGGCCTGCTGACCGCTGAGGTAGTTGTTGTGGCCTTCGCTCTCCACGCTCATCAGCAGGAACTGGCGGTCTTCGACGGCGCCCTGGTCGTGGGTGTAGTGCTGCAGCAGCTCGAAGGTATAGCCGGGCTTCATGGCCCGACAGTTACTGGCGCCTTCGAACTTCTTGCCACGCAGTTCCAGCGCCTCGATACGCAGGCGCAGCAGGGTTTCGCCTTCGTCATAAGTGCCGTGGGTGTACTGGCCGGGGAAGTCGTAGATTTCGAAGTTTTCCACGTCGCCCTGCTTGTTCACGCTGTTCATCGCCACCGGCAAGCGGTTGTTGGGCTGGCGGTAGTCGAAGGTCTGCGTGGCCATCTTGCCGGACTGCAGCTGGCGGTTGCCGCTCCACTGGGTGATGGAGTCGGCGGTCTCGGTGACCGAAGCGCTGTGGAAGCGGATCTGAGGCTGCTCGGGGATGTCCACCAGCGTGCTGGAATCATCGCAGATGATCATGGTGTGGCCTTCGGCGGTGTGCTCGAAGTAGTAGAACATCCCCTCTTCCTCCAGCAGGCGCTGGACGAAGTTGAAGTCGGTTTCGCGGTACTGGGTGATGTAGGTGTAGCGCTTTTGTGGCCGGGTCAGGCGGAATTCGTGGCGGGAGAACGCCGGGCAAAGGGCGAACACTTCGGTGACCACTTCCTCGACCGTGTTGCCCTGGAAAATCCGCGTGTCGAAGCGGTTCTTGAGCATCGAGAACCATGGGTTGAGGGTGGCGGTGTAACGCGCCATGCCACCGTCGCTGCCGATGCTGGCAAAGCGCGTGAGGTAACCGGTGATGTAGCGTGGGCCGCCTTCGGCCAGCTCGATCTCGATGCTGACGTGCTGGCCCATCATCGACTTCAGCGCCACGCCAGAATCTTCGCAGACCAGCAGCAGTTCGTAGTTGAACGCCCGCGACAGGCCCTCGACGCCCTTGAAGGTTTCCAGCAGCAGTTCCTGCTCGGGGTTGGCCAGGTTGTGGAACTTGAACAGGCGGCGGTTCTGCGGCGACAGCAGCGCGGAGGCCAGGTCCATGATCATGCGAAATCTCCTTGAAAACACGGCCAGCACGCTAATGCGATGCTCAGCTACAACTCTGTTCTTGCGGGCGTATTCGGCATGCGCGCATCACGCGCGTGCCCTGCGGAATCATGCGACTGCCGGCATGACGGAAAGTGCCATCATGCGTTGAATTTAATGCGACCTGGTTCACATTACCGAATGCCAGGCAGGCAGAAGCGCCCAAAAGGAGACACCGGCAAATGATGCCCTGTCAACACATCGCAGGCCTTGAAACGCCGAGCTTAGAGCCCCGCAAAGCGATATCACATCGCCACTTTTCGCAACCGTCACCGCTGCATCAAAGCGCTATGGGCCATCGCCGAATGGCCCGTAGCAGAAGGTTTTTCAAGGGGTGAACGGAGCCCATAGCTGACCACGCCAAGTCGAGCTATCCGTTACCGTTTGCGTCCACGGCGCTTGCGGAGAAAAATGTTTCATAACGTGGATTGGTTCAAATTTTTCGACATTCATCCACTCTGGCAAATGGCTAGCGTAGGCACTGGCCATACTGGCACTTGCGGCAAGCGAACAGCCATGATTCGTGCGATGATGCTTAATTGCCATCATTGCCCCACACCCCTGTCCTGAGAACAATGAACGCTCCGTCGGATCTTCCCGCCAATCTCGAGGTCTGACGCGACACGCTGCGCTCGCCGCCGAAGCGCCGCCTACCTCCATGGACAGTGAAGCGAAAATGGATCTTTTGACCAACATCCCCAGCTGGGGCGACATCGAACGCAATCTCGAGCAGAAATTCAGCGAGCTCAACCAGAGCGTCGACAGCGGCCTGAACAGCGCCCACGAAGCCTGGGACGGTTTCAGCCGCCGCGTGAGCAATGGCGCCAATCAGGCCTATGGCTACCTGGGTGGCCAGCGCATCGACAACGTACGCCAGGCCATGACCCTGTCCTACCCGATCATCCAGGACAACCTCAAGCGCAAGTGGTCTTCCATCGGCATCGAGCAGATCCTGCCGGTACTGCTGCAACTGGTCAAAGAAGTGTCGATGATCCTCGGCGGCAGCGTGGCGGTTGGCTCGCTGGCCGGTGGCGTGGCCGGAGCCTTTGCTTTTGGCGTCGGCGCGGCGCCGGGCGCGGTGGCCGGCGCCGGCATCGGCCTGCAGGTCGGCAACCTGATCCTCATGGGGCTTGGGCTGTCCGCCATCGCCGAGTACTTCTACCAAGGCCTGCCGGCCTGTTTGTCGACACTTCAGCAAGGCATGGCCACGGCATGGTTTGCCGAGGATGGCCTCAAGCCCGCTGGCCTGGACCCAACCGGCGGCTCGTCGGCGCAAGCCCAGGAGCGCGTCGAGCGCGCCGCGCGCCAACTGGCCCGCGGGCAGGAGCAGTTGGTGTTGCTACTGCTGACGGCCATTGTCACCTACCTGACCCGGGGGCAGCTGAAAGCAGGCATAGTCAGCAGCGCGGAAAGTATTGCCACACGTAGCGCCCGATTGCAGGCCGAAATATCCAACAAACAGTTGGCAGCATGGCTGGCGAAAAACGAGCAGAAGCTACTGGCGAACCCCGAACTACGGGTCAAGGAGGCGACTCCTCTCAAGCCAGCGGAGCCGCAAACCCTGCGGGAGTTCTACAGCAAGCAGGACCCGAATTTCACCTCGATGGAAGACCAGATCAAGAAGGTCAGCACCTTCAAGACCAAGGGCCTGTCGAACGCCCAGATCGAAGACTTCCTCAACACCACAGACGGCGAGAAGCTGCTTAGCAAGCTGCAGGCCGCAGCCCCGGATGCCGACGCCACTACCATCTACTCGCGGGCGTTCGACCAGGTGGCGTCCGGGTCCACCATCCCCGAGGTGAGGATGATCGACTCCCCGCTGGTCAAGATCGTGCCCGAAGGGCAAAGTGTGTCGCCCTACTCGCCCTTCTTCACCACCCACGAGGAGCTTCAGGCAGCGGCCAGATCCGGCAAGACACTGGCTGACAGCTTTGGCTTGCCGCTGGGCAGTGAATCGACACGTTATTCGATCTTTGAAATGTCACCGTTGCAGCCAACCGAGGTATTTGTGAGTAAAGTTGCTCCTACTACCGAGCTGGGTGGCGCCATCTCACGCAGCGGCGAAGCGATGCAGTACCTCACGCCCAATCGCGGCGAATGGGGCACTCCGAAACTGATGGGCACCATCTCCAACTAGGGCTGACCATGAACACTGAAACACTCAAACAGAAGTCACTCAAGCTTCGCTTGATCATCGACAGCCTGAAGGCGCAAGACCCTGCCGCGATGAAGCTGAGCGTCGAACTGGAGCCACTGCTGAAAGCAGCAGACCAGGAACGCATCCGCACCCCGATGGAGTGGCGCGACATCCCTGGGCGCTACCTGTTCACCGAAGAAGGGCTGCAGCAGTATGCCGATCTCGAGCACGCCTTCGCCGAGTTCCGCATTGAGCTGACGGGGGGCGAGTCCCCTACCCTGCGCAAGCTCAAGGCGCGCATGGGGGAGAAGCCTTCGCTGGGATCTCAAGGCGAACCCAATGACCTCGGCTAGCAGCGAAACTGGATTAATAGCATTCAGGCTTCGAGCTGTTCTGACCTTACTCATCTGTGCAAGCGTGGGTCTGTTCGCCGTCTATTGGCTAATCACACACGTGCTTCCCATTTACGGCCAGATGTGGCGTCTCGCCTCTGTTATCGAAGTCCCGTATATGGCTTTTGGCTTGCTCATGGCCCCGCCTGTCATGCTCGCTTGTGTCGTTGCCAGTGCTTTTGCGATATATACAGGCGAACGATTCGCGCCACACAACAAGTCCGCGTTCGGAAAACTCCAGACCGCAATGCTGAAAGCCTCTGTCTACTCATTAATTGCGGTCGCACCCCTCGCAGCCATTCTCACCACGGTAGCGCTCAACAAACTCGACTATACAAGTTGCCCCCAACTCAGAAAATCTGGCTCGGCCTGGCAAACCTATTGGGTAAGTCACCCTGGCTTTTGCTTTGTCCCTGACAGCTATACAGAAAACAGGTGGCCCTGCAAAAATGTAGAGGGCAAGCAGTTATGCATCAACATGGATGAATAAGCAGGGCCCACCAGCGCAGCGCAATACGCCTCACTCGCCGTTCGTCCTGACAGCAAAAAGCCTCCCCAGCCACGAAGCGGCGCGCAGGTCTCTAATGGCATCTACATTCTTGAAGGTGTATCGACAGTTCTTTTTTGCCTCACGTGCCTTCAGCGCCCTCAAAGCCCAAATTTTGTCACGATTGTAGAACACCATGAACAAGGCTATGAACATGAAGAAGTAGATCAACCCGGTCATCGGCGCATCATGGGCTTTCATCAGTGGGTAGGTCAAACTGCTCAGCCCCGCACCCAGCCCGGCTTGCCACCACCTCACCGGCTCCGGAGGCTCAATGGACTCTACGCAAAGCCCTTCAAACTGAAGCACGCTGCTTTTGCCAGGCCAGACGCAAACCAGGCCATATGCCAACAGGGTAAGAACTACAGGGGCAAGGCACAGCGCAGTTGAGGCAAAACCGCCTAGTTTCATCTTTTTGTAACTGATGGCCATCGTTAGCAGGGCAGCGAACAACGGAGCGAAAGAAAGGTTAAAGAAAAGCCGCAGATTAGCATAGACAACAAAGCGTTCAGTTCGAAAGGCACATTCAATGCACCACACGCTCATCACAACCACCGCAATGGCTGACAGGATGATAAAAAATGGCGGGCTAACGCCAATCATCAACACCGCTATGATTAACATCAGTAGCCATGCCGACCAAATTTTTGCAAAAAAACGCTCAACGGTAAACATGAGTTCAATCCATTTGATCAATCGGACGCAGCACGCCAATCGTGCCTAACCTGCGCGTCTCGACCAGAGAGCAGGCAACCGACATACCGTTAACTTTCACTGCCGGTCGTAAGTAAGCTCATCCAACTCATCACCCGGTGGCGCAAGTTCAAATATTCGACTCGCCAAATCACGAATGTGTTGCGACCAGGCAACTTTAGCCACCCACTCCGGCGGCATGCCCGACACGCCATACAAGGCTCCGGCAATCTGCCCCGCCGTCGCCGCCACACTGTCGGCATCATCGGCAAGGTTGGCCGCCAACAGAATCGCATCCCTGAAATTGTCCGTATTCCACACAGCCCAGAGCGCTGCTTCCAAGGTATCGACCACATACCCGGACGAGCGAATCTGCTCACGGGTTTTGTGCTTGTACTCGCCGGCATTGATGATCAAGGCCCGGGGCTGCAGGGGGCGTACCTTCGGCGACAATGCCTCTTGCTTGTCCGCGCCATTGAGCGCCAAATGCAACTGCGCACCGAACAACTTACAGCACTCCGATACCTCAATCGCGCGGTGAGTCACACTGCTCTGCGTTACGCTCTGCCACCAGGTTGCCGACAGTGAATGGCGTCGGAAAATGGCCGTGGGCGCGAGCCTGATCAACGACCCGTTGCCTGCTGTCGAGGCCTCGAGATTACCCATCCACCCAAGCCCTTGGGCCTCCCATCCTTCCAGGGCTCGGCGGGTGACATTACCGATGTCGAAGCAGCGGCCATTGACACTGTTTTCGCCCTGCCGATACCAGCGCACCATGGCATCGGCAAAGGTCGCGAAATCGAACTTGCCTTGGCTTGCGTAGGTGTCTGCCAGGCACAGCGCCATGCTGGTATCGTCGGTCCACTCACCCGGCGCCAAGCGGAAAGGACCGCCGCCGACCATATCGTTGACATGCCCCTGATCGCGCCGCTGAAACTCCAGGGTCGTACCTACCGCATCACCAATCGCCAGCCCCAACAGTGCGCCTTGCGCACGGTCCAATGCTTGCTCCGGTGACAACGTGCACGGCCTGTCGCTCAACCAGGCAGGCTTGATACGCGGCAGCCTGGGGGCATCGGGCTTCAACGTGTAGTCCATGCGCTGCTGCAACTGCGGCGACCACTCGGGCAGCAGGTCGACGTAGCGCTGGGCGTACTCGCTCAGGGTTGCATCCGGGCTTCTCAGATCGATCATGCTCATTCCTTGCTGTGGGCTGCGCTCATCCATGCGAACATTCTGCTGAACATGCTACTCACAGGCAACGTGTACAGGCCGAAACCACTTGAATGGCCACTTGCAGCCCACCCCGCAGGCGATGAATTGCATGCCTTGCTCGGGTGGTTGTGGGAGCGGGGAATCGAGGGGCGAATGATGGGCGCAAAGCCGCTGTAAGTGCCCGCTCAAAACCGTTTCGGCGCGGCATATTCCGTCGCATTGCCATCATTGAAAGGCGCCGCGATGGAAGCTCAATGCCAGCGGCTCGACGGCAAAAAATGAGACCCGCTTCACTTTTTGAAAAAAACTTTTCACGCCAATTTTTACCGCTCCCTTAGCACTTCCGCCCCCTGACTTTAGGGGCCAAAGCCCCATTTCACGTACTCGAAACCTTCAACCAATGGCATGGCGCCATCATTGCGCCGCATCACAAAACAGGGAAAAAATCGCGCCCCTCACCGGAACTTCTTCCGCAGTGGGGTGCCCTACTCGGCATTGCTGGCAACACGATATTCATGTGCCAGCACTCAAATTGCCGCAGCCGAGAGGCGCGATTTTCAGGTCCACGCCATTGGCGTTTCAGGACGATCAAGCAGGCTCATGGACGATGTACCGATGACACAGACATTCGATGTCGAAGCACTGATCAAGCTGCGTAGCCAGACGCGGGCGATCTCCGATGCGCTGAAGGCGCAGGCGGCGGATTACCTTGCCACCGTGGCACCGCTGATCCGTCCGCAAACCCTGTTTGGCGAATACCTGCAAGGCGCCCAGCGCAGCAGCGGGCGCGAAACCCAAGGCCATTTCCAGTCGTTGATCGAACTCTACGAGCGCATTGGATCGGCCGCGCCGTTCCAGCTGGTCAGCGAGCTGGAAGTGCCGCTGAACCTGATCAGCACTACCCCCGAACTGTTCCCGCTGGAATACGACAAGGTCCTCGAACAGAGCGGCCAGGTCATCCGTATCACCAGCCCGACGCGCTGGGTGGTGGGCTTCCACGCGTTCGACCTGGCGCAGTTTCGCAACGTCATCAAAGACCCCAACCGCAGCAGCGCCGAGCTGTACCGCTTCGTGGTGCACTACCTGGTGCTGTTCTACTGCCTGAGCAAGTCGCCAGGCCTGGGCCGGCTGTTCGAAGGCCTGCGCTACGGGCTGAGCTTCGAGCGCCTGAAGGGCTTTGGCGACCTGCCGTTCTGCGTCATCAGCTCACCGGTGCGCTCGGAACTTCCGGACGATTCGGTCATCCGTAGCAGCACGCAGATTGCCGGCAACACCAGCTTCGAAGAGCTGGTGGGGCGCGACAACATCCTGGAAATGAACGACGACATCCGTCAGCGCCTGCTGCTGACGATCGAAGGACTGTAAACGCGCAGGGCCCGGTCACGGGCCGCGCAATGATTCGCAGCGAATTGCTCGCACTGGAGAACACGATGGCGAAGAAGGAAAGCACCCAGCACAAACTCGACCGCGTTCGCGCGCCTCGGGTCCATATCACCTACGACGTGGACATCGGCGATGCCATCGAGAAAAAGGAGCTGCCCTTTGTCGTCGGCGTGCTGGGCGATTTCTCCGGCAACCCGCTGGAGCCGCTGCCCAAGCTCAAGGACCGCAAGTTCGTCTTCATCGACCGCGACAACTTCAACGGCGTGCTCAAGGGCATCAAGCCGCGGCTGACCTACCGCGTCGACAACACCCTGGCCAAGAACGGCACCCAGCTGGGCGTCGAGCTGAACTTCAACAGCCTCGAAGACTTCGAGCCACAGAATGTGGTGAAGCAGGTCGAGCCGCTGCGCAAGCTGCTGGAAGTGCGTAACAAACTGGCCGACCTGCGCAACAAGATGGGCGGCAACGACAAGCTCGAAGAGCTGCTGATGGACGTGCTGCAGAACACCGAAAAGCTCAAGACATTGGGCCAGGAATTCGGCCGTGAAGCCGAAGTGAAAGACCCGTCCAGCGACGATCGCGCCTGAGCAGGAGCCCGAACATGACCGACAAGCAAACCGCACCGCAACAGGCCGGCGACCTGGTCGAAGTGGAAAACTTCGCCCCGCAGCCATCGCTGCTCGACAGCATCATTTCGCAAAGCCGCGTGGCCCGCTCCGACACCGAGCGCAACCGCACCCGCGACCTGATCGGCGAACTCGTAAACCAGGTGCTCGAGGGCGAAATGACCCCGAGCAAAGACCTGATCGCCGTGCTCGACGCGCGCATCGCCGAAATCGATTCGATGCTCTCCGAGCAGATGAACGAGATCATGCACGCCCGTGAGTTCCAGCAGCTGGAAGCCTCCTGGCGCGGCCTGAAGTACCAGGTCGACCAGACCGAAACCAGCACCACGCTGAAGATCCACCTGCTCAACGCCTCGAAGAAAGACCTGGTGCGCGACCTCAAGGCCGCCAGCGAATTCGACCAGAGCGCGCTGTTCAAGAAGGTCTACGAAGAAGAGTACGGCACCTTCGGTGGCGCCCCGTTCGGCATGCTGATCGGCGACTACGAGTTCAAGCGCAGCCCCGAAGACATGTACCTGCTCGAAGAGATCTCGCACGTCGCCGCTGCGGCCCACGCGCCGTTCATCTCGGCGGCCTCGCCCGAGCTGTTCGGCTGGGACTCGTTCACCGAGATGTCCGGCCCGCGTGACCTGGCGAAGATCTTCGACACCGTCGAATACGCCAAGTGGAAGTCGTTCCGCGCCTCGGAAGATTCGCGCTACGTCGGCCTCACCCTGCCCCACGTGCTTGGCCGCCTGCCGTATGGCCCGGATACCACGCCGGTGGAAGAATTCAACTTCGTCGAAAGCGTCGACGGCCGCGACCACAACAAGTACCTGTGGATGAACGCCGCCTACGCCCTCGGCACCCGCGTCACCGATGCGTTCTCGCGCTACGGCTGGTGCGTGGCGATCCGCGGCGTCGAAGGTGGCGGCCTGGTCGAAGGCCTGCCGACTCACACCTTCAAGACCGATGACGGCGAAATCGCCCTCAAGTGCCCGACCGAGATCGCCATCACCGACCGCCGCGAAAAAGAGCTGTCGGACCTCGGCTTCATCCCTCTGGTGCACTGCAAGGGCACTGACTACGCGGCCTTCTTCGGCACCCAGTCGGCGCAGAAGCAGAAGCAGTACAACACCGACATCGCCAACGCCAACGCACGCCTGTCGGCGCAGCTGCAGTACATCTTCGCCACCTCGCGTATCGCCCACTACATGAAGGCGATCATGCGCGACAAGATCGGCAGCTTCGCCTCGCGCATGGATGTGGAACGCTTCCTCAACCAGTGGCTGGCCAGCTACGTGCTGCTCGACGACACCGCAAGCCAGGAGGCCAAGGCCAAGTTCCCGCTGCGCGAAGCCCGTGCCGAGGTGTTCGAAGTGCCCGGCAAGCCAGGCGTGTACAAGGCCGTGACCTACCTGCGCCCGCACTACCAGCTCGACGAACTGACCGCCTCGCTGCGCCTGGTCGCCGAACTGCCGCAAGGCGCCCGCGGCTGACCGGCCGCTGTGTACAGGGATGACACATGAGTAACCAGGCCCGCCTGCTGCCCTCGCTGCTCGACCGACTGCTGGACGACCGTCCCTACCAGTCGGCCGAAGCGGCCGCGCAGCGCACCTGTTCGCTGGCCGAGTACAAGGCGAGCATCGTCCGCGACCTCGAGGTGCTGGTGAATACCCGCCAGTCCCTGGTCGCCGAGGAGCTCGACGGCTTCAGCCAGCTCGGTGGTTCCATCCTTGAATACGGCATGCCCGACTTCATCAGCCGCAGCGTGCTCGACCCCCATGATCGCCGGCTCATCCAGCAACAGCTGGAGCGGGCGATCAGCACCGGCGACCGGCGTTTTCGCCGGGTGCGGGTGCAGCTGCTGGCCCAGGAGAACGGCCACCGCATGTTGACCTTCCGCGTGGACGCCGTGCTGCGTCTGCAGGACATCAGCCGCCAGGTGTCGTTCGACGCCGTGCTGCAGGTCAACACCCAGGAATACAAAGTGCAGAACCTCAACTGATGCTCGACGAACTGCTGCCCTACTACGAAAAGGAACTGTCGCACCTGCGCTTCCTCGGCCAGGAGTTTGCCGCGCAGTACCCGAAGATTGCTTCGCGGCTGCTGATCGAGGGCGACAACTGCGAAGACCCGCACACCGAGCGCCTGATCGAGGCGTTCTCTTTCCTGTCTGCGCGGGTGCACAAGAAGCTCGATGACGAGTTTCCGGAAATCGTCGAATCCTTCCTTGAGGTGCTGTACCCGCACTACCTGCGCCCTACCCCGTCGATGTCGATCGCCGAGCTGAGCCTGGGCAAGCACGAGAAGGTCACCGAAGCCTACCGCGTGGCGCGCCACACCGAGATGCATGCCAATGCCGTGGAAGGTGTGGTGTGCAAGTTCCGCACCTGCTACCCGGTGGAGCTGTGGCCGATCAGCGTGCAACAGGCGTCGTTCGCGGAAATGGAACGTTCGGCCTTCAACGGCCACAGCGCCGACCTGGTGGCTCGCCTGCGCATCCGCCTGCAAGCCACCAGCGATGTGCTGTTCGGCCAGCTGGAAATCGATACCTTGCGGTTTTTCCTCGACGGTGAAGCGACGCTGATGCTGCAGCTGTACGAGCTGCTGTTCAACAACCTGGCCAAAGCCACCCTGAGCTTCCAGGACGAAGGCCGCAGCCGCGAAGTCGCGCTGCCGGCCACCGCCCTGAAGGCCGTCGGCTATGCCCGTGACGAAGGCCTGGTGGACTACTCCGAGCGCTCGTTCCTGGGCTATCGCCTGCTGCACGAGTACTTCACCTTCCCCGACAAATTCATGTTCTTCGACCTCAGTGGCTTTGCCCGCATCCTGCAGGGCAAGGCGATCGAGCAGGTCGAGATCAACTTCTACTTCTCCGACTACGACCTCAGCGAGCGCCTGGCGCGGCTGGCCCAGAACATCGGGCGCAACAACTTCAAGCTCAACTGCACGCCGATCATCAACCTGTTCCGCCAGCAGGCCGAGCCGATCAAGCTGACCCACACCCAGCACGAATACCCGGTCACCCCCGACACCCGGCTGCATAATGCCGCCGAAGTGGTGTCGATCGACCGCGTGCGCCGGGTGCGCAAGCTTGGTGGCATCGACCAGGTTGCCACCTGCCAACCGTTCTTCGAGCCGCGTGGCGAGCAAGACCCGCACACCAGCTTCTGGATCGCTCGCCGGCGCAACCAGGGTGATGCCACGGCCATGAGCATCCGCGTGGTCGACCGCGACCTGGAACTGATCGATGGCAGCAGCGACACCCTGAGCATCGGCCTGACCTGCAGCAACCGCGATGTGCCATTGATGCTGCCATTCGGTGGCGAGCGTGGCGACTTCATCATCCCGGCCAACTCGGTGATCAAGGACATCCGCTGCCTGCGCAAACCCACCGCCACCGTGCGTGTGCCGCTGGGCAAGGGCCTGATCTGGCGGCTGATCGCGCACCTGTCGCTGAACCACCTGTCGCTGGTCAGCCAGGGCCGCGAAGTGCTGCTCGAACTGCTGTCGCTGTACAACTACCGCAACGTCTCGGCCATTCGCAAACAGATCAACGGCATCAAGGCCATCAGCAGCGAGCCGGTGGTCGCACGCATCGGCCACCCACGGCCGAACTTCGTCCGCGGGGTAGGCATCACCCTGACCCTCGACGAAAGCCAGTTCACCGGCAGCGGCGTGTTCCTGTTCGGCATGGTGCTGGACCACTTCTTCGGCCAGTACTGCTCGATGAACAGCTTCACCCGACTCAGCCTGCGCTCCCAACAACGAGAAAAGAGAATCGTCCAATGGCCAGCACGCACTGGCGATCAGCCCCTGGTCTGATCGATCAGGCCCGAGCCGAGCCGCACCGATTCGAATTCTTTCAATTGGTGCGCCTGCTCCGCCTGCACTACAGCCGTACCGGGCGCATGGACCTGGCGACCCGGCCGCACGAAGACCCGCTGCGTTTTCGCACCCAGTTGTCGCTGGCGTTCCCGGCCAGCGAGGTCAGCGACCTGCACTTCGAGCGCGAAGGCAAGGTGTCCACGGCCGGCCTGCCGCTGTCGGAGGTGCAGGTCACCTTCATGGGCCTGGTCGGGCCATCCGGCGTGCTGCCGCGCCCGTACACCGAGCTGCTGCTCGAACGCCACGTGCAGTACCGCGACGATGCCGCCCATGCGTTTCTCGACATCTTCTCGCACCGCATGACCACGCTGTTCTACGAGGCCTGGCAGAAGTACAAATTCCATATCGAGCATGAGCGCAATGGCACCTCGGGCTTTGATGGCTACCTGCTCAACCTGGTCGGCCTGGGCCCGCGCGCGCAAAAGCTCAAGTTCGAAGAACAGCCGTCAGCGCTGCGCCGCGAACTGTTCAGCTACTTTGCCGGGCTGCTCAGCCAGAAGCCGCGCAACGCGCTCAACCTTGAAGTGATGCTCGGCTTCTATTTCTCGCTGCCGATCAAGGTCAAGCAGTTCGCCGGGCGCTGGCTGAACCTTGAGCCCGAGCAATGCACCCAGCTGGGGCGCAAGAACGCGCAACTGGGCCACAGTGCCGTCGCCGGCAAGCGGGTCTGGGACTACCAGTCGTGCATCCGCATCGAACTGGACCCGCTGAGCCTGGCCGATTACCAGCGCTTCCAGCCGGGCACCGCGTGCTACCGCAAGCTGGTCGAACTGGTGCGCTTCTATATAGGTGCCGAGCTGGACTTCGAAATTGCCCCGCGCCTCAAGCGCGAGGCCGTACCACGCGCCCAGCTGGGCCGCAGCGGCAATGTCGCGCTGGGCTGGCTGGGCTGGCTCAAACGCCCTGGCCGTGACGCGGAGCCTTCGCGTTGCGCCGTTTTCCACATTCCTTACGATGGGGTCGCCTTGTGAACCTGAAGTCTCTGTTCGCCAAGCTCAACGAAACCAGCCGCACGGCCACTGAAAGCGCGGCGGCCCTGTGCCTGTCGGAGCACCACTACGACGTCGAGGTGGAGCACCTGCTGCTGCAGCTGCTCGACAACGGTGACAGCGACCTGACGCCGATCCTGCGCCACTACGACGTGGTCGCCGAGCGCCTGCAGGCGCAGCTGGTCACCGCCCTTGGTACCTTCAAGAAAGGCAACACCCGCACCCCGGCGCTGTCGCCGCACATCACCCGCATGATCGAGCAGGCCTGGCTGCTGGCCTCGATCGAATACGGCGTCGGCCAGGTGCGCAGCGGCCACCTGCTGCAAGCCCTGCTCGACGACGCCGAACTGCGCCGCGTGGTGGTCGCGTCGGCAGCGGAGCTGGAGAAGATCAACGCCGACGACCTGCGCCTGAACCTCGCCGCCCTGGTCGAAGGCAGCGCCGAATCGAAGCAGGCCAGCGCCCTGGCCAGCCCGGCAGCAGCAGTCGCCGGCACCGCCAAGGCCGGCGGCAAGACCCCGGCGCTGGACCAGTACACCGTCAACCTCACCCAGAGTGCCCGCGAAGGCCGCATCGACCCGGTGCTGGGCCGCGAGTTCGAGGTGCGGCAGATGGTCGACATCCTTACCCGCCGCCGGCAGAACAACCCCATCCTCACCGGTGAAGCCGGTGTCGGCAAAACCGCCGTGGTCGAAGGCCTGGCCCTGCGCATCGCCCAGGGCGATGTGCCAGCAGTGCTCAAGGGCGTTGCCCTGCACACCCTCGACCTGGGCCTGCTGCAGGCCGGTGCCGGGGTCAAGGGCGAGTTCGAGAACCGCCTCAAGGCCGTGATCGAAGAGGTCAAGCGCAGCCTGCACCCGATCATCCTGTTCATCGACGAAGCCCACACCCTGATCGGCTCTGGCGGCCAGGCCGGGCAGAACGATGCCGCCAACCTGCTCAAGCCGGCCCTGGCCCGTGGCGAGCTGCGCACCATCGCCGCCACCACCTGGGCCGAATACAAGAAGTACTTCGAGAAAGACGCCGCCCTCGCCCGCCGCTTCCAGGTGGTCAAGGTCGAAGAGCCTGACGAAGACAAGGCCATCCACATGCTCCGTGGCCTGCTCGGCAAAATGCGCGAGCACCACAAGGTAGCCGTAATGGACGAAGCCTTGGTGCAGGCGGTGCGCCTGTCCAACCGCTACATCACCGGCCGCCAGCTGCCCGACAAGGCCGTCAGCGTGCTCGACACTGCCTGCGCGCGCATCGCCCTGGCGCAATCGTCACAGCCCGGTGCCCTGGAAGACTGCCGCCGGCAGATCGACAACCTGCAGGCCGAAATCGCCGTGCTCGGCCACGAAGCCGGCAAGGGTCACGACCACGCCCGTCGCCTCGGCGAGCTGCAGGCTGCCCTGCAGGCCGAGCAGCAGCAGGAGCAACAACTGAACGAGCAGTGGCAGCAAGAGCTGGCGTTGGTCGAACAGCTCAAGGCGCTGGACGCCACCAACGACGCCGATGCCACGCAGCTCAACTCCCTGCGCGCCGAACTTGCCCGGGTGCAAGGCGACCAGCCACTGGTCCACGCGCTGGTCGACAGCGGTGCCATCGCCCAGGTCATCAGCGGCTGGACCGGCATCCCGCTGGGCAAGATGCTGCGTGACGAAATCGACACCGTGCAGCGCCTGCCGGCCCTGCTCGGCGAGCGCGTGCTGGGCCAGGACCACGCCCTGCACGAGATCGGCAAGCGCATCAAGATTTCCCGTGCGCGCATGGAAGACCCGAACAAGCCGATCGGCGTGTTCCTGCTGCTCGGCCCCAGCGGCGTCGGCAAGACCGAAACCGCACTGGCCCTGGCCGACACCCTGTACGGCGGTGAGCGCAACCTGATCACCATCAACATGTCCGAGTACCAGGAGGCGCACACCGTGTCGAGCCTCAAGGGCTCGCCCCCCGGCTACGTCGGCTACGGCGAAGGCGGTGTGTTGACCGAAGCCGTGCGCCGCAAGCCGTACAGCGTGGTGTTGCTCGACGAGGTGGAAAAGGCCCACCCCGACGTGCTCGAACTGTTCTTCCAGGTGTTCGACAAGGGCGTGCTGGACGACGGCGAAGGCCGCGAGATCAACTTCCGCAACACGGTGATCATCCTCACCTCCAACACCGGCACCGAGCGCATCATGCAGACCTGCCTCAATGCCAGCGAACTACCGACGCCGCAAGCCATCGTCGACGGCCTGCGCGTAGAGCTCAACCAGGTGTTCAAACCGGCCTTCCTCGGCCGCCTGAGCATCGTGCCGTTCTACCCGGTGCAGGACCAGATCCTCGAGCGCATCGTCGCCCTCAAGCTGGAACGCATCGCCAAGCGCTTCGCCCGCAACCACCAGGCCGAGCTGAGCTACGACCAGGCGCTGGTCAAGGCCATCGCCGCGCGCTGCACCGAGGTCGACAGCGGAGCGCGCAACATCGACAACATCTTGTCCCAGACCCTGATGCCCGAACTCGCCCAGCGCGTGCTCGAGCGCATGGCCCAGGACGCGCCGATCGAGCGTCTGACCATCGAGCTGGGCAGCGATGGCGATTTCGCCTATCGCCTGGCCTGACCCGTACAAGGAGGTTTAGCCGTCATGCAACACAAGCACACCGCCCTCAAGCGCCTGACCACCGCCGCCCTGCTGCTGGCGCTGGCTGGCTGCGGGGTCACCGACCGCATCGGCAAGCGCATGGACGACAGCTGGGCGGCCGACATGCTGGCCGACAGCGAGAAGGTCATCCTGACCTCCGACGGCGGCAACCAGCTCAACCCTGACGCCGAAGGCAAACCGCTGTCGGTGGTGATGCGCGTGTACCAGCTGACCGACCTCGAACGCTTCGCCGCGACGGATGCCGAGACCCTCTGGGACACCCCGGAAAAAGCCCTCGGCAACACCTTGGTGGAAGCCCGCGAGATCACCCTGCTGCCGGGCATCGGCCAGATCGACCAGTGGCCGTTGGCCAAGAGCGCGCGCTACGTGGGTGTGGCGGCGTTCTTCCGTGACGAACAGGACGCACGCTGGAAGGTCGCCTTCGACGCCAACTCGCTGCGCAAGGACGGCATCTGGTTCTCTTCCGACGGCCTGCGGGTGCTGGTGGACAAGACCGAAATCAGCGCCATGCGCGGCGTCGACGTGCTGAACAAGCCGCCGACCGCCGACCAACTGGCGGCCGCGCAGAAGGCCAAGGAGGCCACACCGACCCTCACCGACAAGGTGCAGGACGCGATGCTCGACAAGGCCACCGATGTTGCCGGCCAGTCGGCACAGAACGCCGCAGATAAAACCCTCAACTCTTTAGTGGATAGCGTCAAATGAGCAAGCAGAGCCGGGTGATGTGGTCGGAAGGCATGTTCCTGCTGCCCCAGCACTTCCAGTACCAGGATGAGTTCCACCAGCACCAGCTGGCCGAAGCGACCCTGCGCAGTTCTCCATTCCATTGGGGCGTGCAGGCACTGCAGGTGGACGAGGATGCCTTGGCCAATGGTTCGCTGCAGCTCAAGCGCCTGAAGCTGGTGTTCCCTGACGGCAGCCTGTACGACGCACCGCAGCACGACCCGCTGCCGGCCGCGCGCGACCTCAAGGACCTGCTCAAGGCCAACGAGCTGAAGGTCTATGCCGCGCTCAAGCTGCCCGAGCCGTTCGGCCTCAACTACGTCGAGGACGGCCACGAGCACAAGGCCGCCCGGCGTTTTCGCAAGCAGTTCGATACCCTGCCCGACCTCAACGAAGGCGAGCTGGAAAACGAGATCACCAGCCTGCGCCTGAACGTGGTGCTGCTGGTCGACGGTGACAGCCTCGACGGCTACAGCCACTGCCCGCTGGCCAAGCTGACGCGCAACAGCATGGGCGGCTTCAACCTCGACCCGCATTTCGTCCACCCGACCCTGCACCTGGGCAACCACGAGACCCTGGCCGGCATCGGCAAGCGTCTGCTTGGCGCGCTGCAGGCCAAGAGCAAGGCGCTGTCAGGCCGGCGCCGTGAACGCGCCGACCAGATCGCCGAGTTCGGCTCCAGCGACGTCACCCTGTTCTGGCTGCTGAACACGGTCAACCGCGCCCACCCGCAGCTGGCCCACCTGCTGGCCCACCCGCGCCTGCACCCGGAGCGCCTGTACCTGTTCCTCGCCGACCTGGCCGGTGGCCTGCTGACCTTTACCCTGGACACCCAGCTCAGCGACCTCCCCGAGTACGACCACCACGACCCGGCGGCATCGCTGGTCAAGCTCGACGAGATGATCCGGGTGATGCTCGACAACGTCGTGCCCAACCAGTGCATCGTCATCAACCTCACCCAGACCAAACCGTCGTACTGGCAGGGCCAGCTGCGCGACCCGCGCCTGGTCGAGGCCGACTTCTATGTCTCGGTACAGGCCGACATGCCCGGTGCCAGCCTGCTGGAACTGGTGCCGCGGGCGTTCAAGGTCGGTTCGCCGGAAGACATCGAAGTGGTGGTCAACAGCGCCATGCCCGGCGTCACCCTCAACCACGCCGCGCGGCTGCCCAACGCGATCCCGGTGCGCCTGGACAACCAGTACTTCGCCATCGAGCCGCACGGCCATGTGTATGAGCGAATGATGAATGCCCAGACCGTGTGCTTCTACGCGCCCAGCGCCTTTACCAACCTCAAGCTTGAACTGATGGCGGTGCTCAAATGACCGAAGCCGTACTGCAACAAGGCGCCGTCGCGGCCGCCAGCGAAAAACCGACGCTCAAGGACCTGGTCCAGGACTTCATCAGCATGGCGCTGATCGTGCGCCGTGGCCGCCAGGTCACCTCGGTGCAGGCCTTCGAAGGCAGCGTCGAGCGCTTCTTCGCCAACCTCGAACGCGATGCCCGCGCCGCCAACTACAGCGTCGAGCAGGTCAAGGACACCCAGTACGCGCTGTGCGCATTCCTCGACGAAAGCGTACTGCGCGCCAGTGACAACGAGCTGCGCCGGCACTTCGAGCTGCAACCGTTGCAGTTCCGCTACTTCGGCGTGCACCTGGCCGGTGAAGGCTTCTTCGAGAAAATCGAGGCGCTGCGCGCCGACGTCAAGCAGAACATCGACGTGCTCGAGGTCTATCACCTGTGCCTGGCCCTGGGTTTCGAAGGCAAGTTCAGCATCGGCCCGAAAGACCAGCTGCGCTACCTGGCCAACACCCTCGGCCAGGACATCGCCCGCTACCGCAAGGCGCCAAAGGCCCTGTCGCCGGACTGGGCGCTGCCCGACCAGGTGTCGCAGATGCTGCGCCACGAAGTGCCGTTGTGGGTGTACCTGGCGCTGATCGCGCTGGTCTGCGTCGCCGTGTACCTGACGCTCGGCTGGTTGCTGGACAAGGACGTTGCCGCCCTTTCCGAACAAATCCTCCAGCTGTTCAGTGCCTGAGCACACCTCAGGTAGCCGAGTCAGGAAGACATGAAAACATTACTGCGTCTGTTGAAAAGTTTCTGGATTCTCCTGCCACTGCTGTGGCTGGCGAGCTTGTTGATCTGCTGGCTGGCCGCGCCGTTGTTGCCGTGGCTGCGTCATCACGTGCCCGAAGCGCTGGCGATCATCAGCGCCTGCTTCTTGCTGGTGATCGTGCTGCGCCAGTACCAGCGCATTCGCGCCGAGCACAACCTCGAGAACATGCTGCAGATCGAGGTCGACCGCTCGTGGAATTCCACCGGCGAATTCCGTGACCAGCAGGTGCTGCGCGAGCGCCTCAAGCACGCCATCGCCATGTTGCGCACCGACCGCTCGGCCGGCGGTGGCGGCAAGGCGGCGCTGTCCGACCTGCCGTGGTACCTGGTGCTTGGCATGTCGGCTGCCGGCAAGACCTCGCTGCTGACCCATTCGGGCCTTTCGGCCAGCATCGCCACGGCCAACGACAGCGAAAGCGGCACTCAGCACTGCGACTGGTACTTCAGCCCTGAAGCGGTGATGATCGACACCGCCGGCCGCTACCTGCGCGACGACCAGTCGGCCAGCGAGTTTTCCGCCTTCCTGCGCATGCTGCGCAAGCAGCGCGGCAAGGCGGCGATCAACGGCCTGGTGCTGGTGGTCAGCCTGCCCGAGCTGCTCGCCGCCAACAGTGAAGATCGCAACGCCCTGGCCGCCCAGTTGGTGGCGCGGGTGGAAGAGTACGCGGATTGCCTGGACGCCAACCCACCGATCTATCTGATGCTGAGCAAGACCGACCAGCTGCCTGGCTTCAACCAGGCCTTCGACGGCCTAGACCTGCACGAGCGCCAGCAACCACTGGGCATGACTTTCGGCCTCTCGGAAATCCGCAGCAATGGCCTGCATGCCGTGCTGCAAACGCGCCTGAAAAACCTCCAGGGCCATGTTCGCCAGCACGTCGACGCGCAGATGATCGCCCTCGGCTCGGAGGCCGACAGCACCCTGCTGAACTTCCCGCAGTACTTCGCTGCCCTCAGCGGTGTGCTCGAGCAGTTCCTCGAACACTTCACCCGTGGCCACCGCGGCGGCGCCCCGCTGCTGCTGCGCGGCCTGTACTTCACCAGCGCACTGCAGACCGACCAGCAGCTGGGGCAGGTCTACGAAGATGCCATCGCCGACGAGTTCGCCCTGAAAGCCGCCTACGATGACGGCACTGCAAACGCCGGCAAGGCCGCGGGCAACCGCAGCTACTTCATCACCGACACCTTCCGCCGGGTGATCTTCCCCGACCGAGACCTGACCCTGTTCCAGTCGCGCATGGGCCGCCAGGCCGGCTTCAGCCCGCTGCTGCTGGGCCTGGCGGCTGCCACTGGCGTGCTGTTCATCGGCTGGCAAGCGTTGTCGTTCGCCAACAACCGCCAGTGGCTGGAAAGCCTGCGCGGGCAACTGGCGCAGATCGAGCAGGCAGAAGACCGCGAGCAGCTACTGGCTGCCGGCAAGGGCCTGGAAGTGCTGCGTGAACAGATGGCCGCCGTCGAGGCCCATCGCCTGCAGGGCGTGCCGTTGCAACTGAGTGCCGGCCTGTACCACGGCGAGGCCATCCACCAGGTGACCCGCACCGCCTACCTGGCACAACTGCGCAGCCAGGCGCTGGAGCCGATCGCCCGCAGCCTGCAAGTGCAGATGCGCGCGTTCAATACCTTCGCCAGCAGCATCAACCAGGAACTGGAATTCACCCCGGCGCCGCCGAAGAAGCGCAATGGCAAGCCTTTGGCACCGGCTGTTGCCGCCAAGGCTCAGGCTGCGTTGAGCAATACCCGCATGGGTGGCTATGCCGCCAAAGTCAACCTGGCCACCGCCAGCGATGCCGCCGACCTGTCGGCCACCACCGGTGGCCTGTCATTGTCCGAGGAAATGCTCGGGCGCCTCGACGAGCAACAGGTGGCGTCGATCATCGATGCCTACAACACCCTCAAGCTGTACCTGCTGCTGACCGAACCCCAGGCCCATCCGGACGCCGCCTTCGTCGCCGCCAGCCTGCCCCAGGCCTGGGCCAGCGCCGCAGGTGAAGGCACCTTGGCCGATGCCGGCGTGATCGACGAGAACGCCCCGCTGTATGTGCAGCTGCTGGAACAGGGCCAGGCACCGTCGTTGCCACGCAATGAGCAACTGATCAACGAAACCCGGGAAAACCTCAAGTCGTTCATGATCTCCAGCTCCCTGGTCGATCGCGAATACCTGCGCCTGCAGCTCGAGTCGAGCCGCCAGTTCCCGGCGCTGAGCCTCAACGACCTGGTGCCGCAACCGGGCCGCGCCTTGCTGTACGGCTCCGCTGGCGTCCCGGCGATCTATACCCGCCAGGGCTGGGACACCTTCGTCAAGCCCGAGCTGATCAAGCTGGTGTCGGGTAACCTGCGCAACGAGTCGGACTGGGTGCTGGACGGCGAAGGCGGCGATGCCATCGTGCAGAAGGCCAACTTCGTCCGCGAGTTCATGACCCGCTACAAGCGCGACTACACCCAGGCCTGGTACAAGATGGTCAGCAGCGTCGGCGTGCGCCACTTCGCCGACCTGGCTTCGGCCACCGAGCAGCTGGGCCTGCTCAGCGACGTGCAGAATTCACCAGTGAAGAACCTGCTGGCGGCGGTCAACGACAACACCCAGTGGGACCTGCCGCTCAAGCACGCCATCCCGACCCCGGGTGCTGCCCGCGAAGACGGCTTCTGGAGCAAGGTCAGCGGCCTGCTCGACAACCAGGACGCCCTGCCCGTGAGCGTCGCTCCGGCCCTGCCGGCGGTCGATGACGGTAGCCTGGCCAAGCGTTTCGAACCGGTGGCACGAGTGTTTGCCGAGAACAACGCCGAAGGCGCCGACAGCACCATCATGGACCGCTACCTGGCGGCGCTGCGCAAGCTCAAGGTGCGCATGAACAACATCCAGCGCTCGCAGGATGTCGGCAAGAGCAGCAAGCAGCTGATCAGCGAAACCCTGGAAGGCCAGCCGAGCGAAGTCACCACCGTGCGCAACTACGTGGAAAGCAGCGTCGACACCAGCCAGGACGGCCTGTCGCGCTCACTGCAGGGGCTGTTCAGCCTGCCGATCCAATACGCCTGGGCGACCCTGCGCGACCCGGCCGGCCAGCAAATCGCCAAGGCCTGGGCACAGCAGATCGCCAAGCCGTGGGAGCAGGTCATGGCGCACCGCTACCCGATTGCTGGCGGCAGCCGCAACGAAGCTTCGGTGAAAGACCTGCAGCGCTTCGTCGACCCCGACAGCGGCCTGCTGCCGGCCTTCAAGCGCAACGAAATCGGCAACCTGGCCGGCGGTGAAGGCCTGGGGGCTGGCGACGGCAAGGGGCCGGCGCTGGTCAACCCGGGCATGCTCAACAGCATCGACAAGGCCAGCTCCGTAGGCCAGGTGATCGCCAGCCTGTCGGACCGTGACAACGGCTTCGAGATCATGCTGGAACCTTCGGCCAACTTCACCGACATCGTGTTCACCCTCGATGGCCAGGAGCAGCACTACCGCAACGGCCGCAGCAGCTGGAACCGCTTCGCCTGGCCAGGCACCAGCAATGCCCCGGGCGCTCGCCTGGACGTGGTCACCCTGAGCGGCGCACGGGTCACCGTGTTCGACTTCCCGGGGCGCTGGGGCCTGCTGCGCATGAACGAAAGCGCCCGGGTCGAGGACCTCGACGGTATCCAGCAGCGCTTCAGCTGGAACACCGCCAACGGCCGCGTGAGCCTGGTGGTGCGCAACTTCGGTGGGGTCAAGCTGACCGACCTGGGTGACGTCAAGGCGCTCAGCGCCCTCAACGGCAGGGGCGCGCAATGATCGGTTGCTTCGGCAAGTTGCCGTCGAGCGCGGACTTCGTCAGCCTGCATGGCGCGGCGGAAGAGGTCTGCGAGTTCGACGCCTGGCTGCAGTCTTCACTGGCGGCCATGCGCCACCGCGAAGACTGGCAGGCGTTGTTCGACGCATTGCCGATGTGTTTCTTCAATTACCGTGCGCGCAATGGCAACTGGCTGCTTGGTGGCCTGCTCAGCTCGCGTGACGCCAGCCAGCGGCGCTACCCGTTCTTCATCTTCCAGCTGCTCAAGGGCGAGGAAGGTACAGCGCTGCTCAACCCGTTCACCCTCGGTGAGCTGTTCAGCGCGCAGATCAAGCCGTTGCTGCACCAGGCGGTGCAAGGCGCCGACCGCACCAGCCTGTTCGAACGGATCAAGGCCCTGCGCCCGTTGCAGGCCCAGGACCTCGACCTGTTCCGCCGGGTGCACGCCAAGTTCCTCCACGACTATAGCTTTGCCGATGTCGCCCGTGCCCTGCAGGGCTCCTGGCCAAGCTTCGACAGTGCCACTGCGCTGGCGCGGCTACAGGCCAGCCGGGCCACGCTGCACGGCGACTTCGATGGCGGCATCGAACTACCGCTGCCGGCCGAACGCGGCCTGAAAAACCCCACGGCCGACCTCTGGCTGACCTGGCTGACACGCATGAGCGGGTACCCGAGCATGCCGGCGGCAAGCCTGCTGGCCGACGACTTCATGCACCCGCGGCTGTACTGCTTCCCGTCGCGCCACGCCAGCAGCGCGTATCGCCTGCTCAGCGGCTGCGCCGCCCCGCATCAGCACCTGGCGCTGCTCGGCCCGCTGACGGCGGCGCCGCGCCAACACGACTACGACCGACCTCTTGAACACGTCATCGACCAGTTCGTCGATGCGCCGGATGCGACGCCTGTATGAACAAGATCAAGTACTACTGCCTGCGTTACCAACCCTACCTGCTGGGGGTCGCATTCTTCCTCGGGATCTTCCTGGTCTGGGCCATCGGCCGCGCCCTGGGCTTCGCTTCGCTGCACAGCCTGCTGGCAGGTATCGGCGTGTTCCTGCTGCTGTCGGCAGGCTATGTACTGCTGCTGTACCGGGGGGCCGGCCAGCACCACAACCTCGAAGGGCTGCTGCGTGACGACGCCGACCAGGCCGTGCTCAACGCCACCCCGGCCGACCGAGAGGAAATCAGCCTGCTGCGCGAGCGCCTGCTGCAGAGCATCGAGCGCCTGCACAGCAACAAGCCGCGTGGCAGCAGCGCCAAGGATGCGCTGTACGCCCTGCCCTGGTACCTGGTGATCGGCCAGCCGGCGGCAGGCAAAAGCACCATGATCCTGCAATCGGGCCTGAACTTCCCCTATGCCGAACGCGAAGGCGCACGGGTCTCGGGCCTGGGCGGCACGCGTAATTGCGACTGGTTCTTCAGCTCCGAAGCGGTACTGCTGGACACCGCCGGGCGTTACATGAACAGCCCCGAAGAAGCCGGCAAGTGGCGCGGCTTCCTGCAACTGCTGCGTCAACATCGCCAACGCCGCCCGCTCAATGGCCTGATCGTCAGCGTCAGCATCGCCGACATCTTGCACGGTTCGGCCGAAGACCAGGAGCGCGTGGCCAAACGCCTGCGCGAGCGCATCCAGGAAAGCTGCGCGTTGCTGGAAGTGCGCCTGCCGATCTACCTGGTGTTCACCAAGTGCGACCTGATACCCGGCTTCACCCCGTTCTACCGCCAGCTGGACGATACCGCACGCGGCGAGGTGATGGGCAAGACCTTCTCGCACAAGGGCTACGAGCAGGCCGACTGGGGCCAGCGCTTCGGCAAGGCGATGGACGAGCTGACCGGCTACTGGCAGCACGTGGCGAGCCAGCAGCTGGTGCAACAGGACATCCAGGTGACCCGGCAGAACGATGCCGCCTACCGCTTCCCGCTGGAGCTGGCGGCGCTCAAGCCGCGCCTGCAACAGTTCGTCGACAGCCTGCTGCGAGCCAACCCTTACCAGAATGCGCAAATGCTCCGTGGCTTCTATTTCACTGCCGCGCTGGAGGCTGACGAAGCCCAATGGGGTAGCCACGGCCAGCATGTGGCCGAGCGTTTCGCCCTGGAACATGACGCAGACGCCGCCGGTACTGGCAGCCACCCCGCGCCACTGTTCATCAACAGCCTGTTCCGCAAGGTGATCATCCCCGACCAGCATCTGGTGGCGCTGTACACCAGCAACCATCGCGAGCGCCGGCGCAAGGCTGCCTGGGTGGGCGCTGCCAGCCTGGCGGGGCTGGTGCTGTGCAGCCTGTGGGGCTGGTCGTACCTGAACAACCGCGCCACGTTGGCCAGCATCTCCACCGAACTGGCCCAGGCCAAGGCCGAAGACAAGAACGCCAGCGGCCAGTACACCGCCTGGCGCAGCCTCGACCGCCTGCGCTTCTGGACGGCGCACTACTACCAGCAGCACCACGAACAGGGCGTGCCACTGGGCATGCGCCTGGGCCTCTACCAAGGCCACGAGGTGGAGCCGATGTTGCGCACACGCTACTTCGCCACCCTGCAGAACGTGATGCTCAAGCCCACGGCCGACAACCTGACCCGCACCCTGTACCTGCTGACCACGCTCAAGGTCTACCAGCGCAACGCCCGTGAGCTGCAGCCGGTGAGCGGCGTCGACAGCGTCCAGGCCGAAGCCCTGCCCCATGACAACCGCGCCCAGTCGATCGCCGACTTCGGCAAGGCGACCCTGGACACTTACGTGATGCTGTCGCCGGCCCAGCGCGAGAAAGCCGACCCGGCCTTCCTCAAGGCGCGCCTGCCGGACTACTGGTACCCGGCCATCGCCCGCCAGACCGGCAAGAGCATGGCGGCGGCCAGCAGCGAAGGCGGCAACCAGGACTACCTGTACGCCAGCCGCCAGATCACCTTCTACAGCGACCAGATCCGTGAACCGGACGTGCCACGCATCCTCGACAACGCGTTCCTGATGTCCAGTTCGCGCAACTACATCGACAGCCTGCGGGCCCAGTCGCTGCGCGCGATCGAGACCATCACGCTGGAGTCCGACACGCTGTTCGCCTTCGGTCGCGCCGACTTCCAGAGCCTGAAGAACGAAGGCCAGAACCAGCTGAGCGCGATCGCCAGCAAACTGCTGAACACGCCCAACATCGGCAAGATCGTCATCTCCGGTCACGCCGACCAGCTCGGCGACAGCCAGGGCAACCTGCAGGTATCGAAACAACGGGCGCAGACCATCCGCACCTACCTGGTCGGCAAGGGCGTGCCCGCCGAACTGGTGGTCGCCCAGGGCGAAGGCAGCCGCAAGCCGCTGGTCAACTGCGACCTGCAGCAACCTCGGGCGCAGCTGATCAAGTGCCTGGAGCCCAACCGCAGGGTGGAAATCGAAGTGCGCGGGCTCAACTGAGGCCGCGCCGCAAGAACCGGCCACCCGGGCCTCACAGGAGGAGGCCCGGAGGGCGGCAAGCTACCTCTGCCGACGTGTGCGGCGAGGTCAAAACCAAGGGGTGCATGAGCAGCCCTTCAAATGATGTTAATGGAGAGTTTCACAATGGCTTTTGACGCGTATATCCAAATCGACGGCATCCCAGGCGAAGTACTGGATGAAAAACACAAGGACTGGATCGAAGTGCTGGGCTACGAGTACGGCGCCACCCAGGCCACCTCGGCGACCGCAAGCTCCTCGGGCGGTGCGTCCTCCGAGCGTGTTGCCCTGAGCGACTTCAAGATCCGCAAGGCAGTCGACAAGGCTTCGGCCAAGCTGTTCGAACACTGCTGCACCGGCAAGCACATCGCCAAGCTGAAGCTGAACGTCAACCGTGCCGGTGGCGACAAGGTCACCTACCTGACCATCGACATGGAAGAAGTCGTGGTGTCGTCTGTCAAGTTCGTCGCCGGTGGCAACCAGGGCGGTGAAGACAAGGCCGTGAGCGACCTGCCGATCGAAGAGATCAGCTTCAACTTCGCCCGCATCAAGACCACCTACACCCAGCAGAACCGCACCGACGGCCAGGCTGGCGGCAACATCGTCGGTGGCTGGGACCGCACCGCGAACAAAGTGTTCGCCTAAGCAACTGCTTGTCCATGGGCCGCGCAGGCGGCCCATGTTCCACAGCGTGCCGGCTTGCCGGGACGCTGCTCCCTCCCCTGACCAGAGTGTTTTATGCCTGAAATCCTCAACGACCTATCGCTGGCCGAACTGGCCGCACCGATCGACGGTGGCAGTGGCGAAGACTTGAGCTTCTCTGCCTTGTTCGACCAGATCAAGGAGGCGCGCCGGGCAGACCCTGACTACCTGACCCAGGGCGACTGGCAGACCGACCTGAAAACCGCCGACTGGGAACAGGTCATCCAGCTGGCGGCCGAGGGGCTGGCAAAACAGAGCAAGGACCTGATGCTGGTCGCCTGGCTCAGCGAAGGCCTGGCCCAACGCGAACATTTCGAAGGCATCAGCTTCGGCCTGGAACTGACCGAACGCATCCTCGACACGTTCTGGGACAGCGTCTACCCGTCGCTCGAAGACGGCCTGGACGAGCGCGCCGCGCGCCTTTCCTGGCTCAAGACCACACTCACCGACATTGCCGGTGGCTTGCCCATTACCCAAGGGCAGCATTTCGGCGTGCTGCGCTATGACGAATCACGCCATGTAGAAAACCTCGCCTTGCAGAACCCCAAGGCGATGCAGACCGCACTGAACGAAGGCAAGATCAACGCCGAGATCTTCCAGCGTTCGGTAGCCCTCAGCGATACCGAACACCTGCGCGCCAAGGCCTTGCAGATTGCCGCCTGCCTGCAGGCCTGCAACCGCCTGCAGGCCAGTGCCGACCGTTTGTTCGGCCACGAAGCGCCAAGCTTTGCCAGCCTCGCCGACATGCTGTCGCGGGCCAGCCAGCTGGCCGAGAAACTGCTCAAGGACCGCGGCGTCGAACTGCACCCGGTGGCCGTGCCGGTAGCAGAACCCGTCGCCACCGTTGCCCCCTCCAGCGAAGCAGGTGAACCGATGAACACGCCCGTCCAGGCCACCGCGCCTGCGCCCATGCGCACCACGCCACTGACCCGCGACGAGGCCTTCACCATGCTCGCCGGCATCGCCCAGTTCTTCAAGCAGAGCGAACCGCAAAGCCCGGTGCCGTACCTGATCGAACGCGCCATCAAATGGGGCAACATGCCGCTGGAAGGCTGGCTGAGCGATGTGATCAAGGACAGCAACGTGGTCGACAACATCCGCGATGTGCTGGGTACCCGCGAGCCAAGGTCCTGACCTTGCGCCAGGCTCGCGGGCCTCTTCGCGGGCACAGAGCACATAAATACTGCTACCTTGAGCACTCTTCCCTGCCAAGGACCGCCTCATGACGCACACTCCCCCAGGCTTCATCCGCGTCCGCGGCGCCCGCGAGCACAACCTCAAGAACATCGACGTCGATATCCCCCGCGACGCGCTGGTGGTGTTCACCGGCGTGTCCGGCTCGGGCAAGTCCTCGCTGGCCTTCTCCACCCTCTACGCCGAAGCCCAGCGCCGCTACTTCGAATCGGTCGCCCCCTATGCCCGGCGCTTGATCGACCAGGTCGGCGTGCCGGACGTCGATGCCATCGAAGGCCTGCCCCCGGCCGTGGCCCTGCAGCAGCAGCGCGGCACGCCCAGCGCGCGCTCGTCGGTGGGCAGCGTCACCACCCTGTCCAGCTCGATCCGCATGCTCTACTCGCGCGCCGGCAGCTACCCGGCCGGGCAGCCGATGCTGTACGCCGAGGACTTCTCGCCCAACACCCCACAAGGCGCCTGCCCGGAGTGCCATGGGCTGGGGCGGGTCTATGAGGTGACCGAGGCGACCATGGTCCCCGACCCGTCGCTGACCATCCGCGAACGTGCCGTGGCAGCATGGCCGATGGCCTGGCAGGGGCAGAACCTGCGCGACATCCTGGTGACCTTGGGCTATGACGTCGATATTCCCTGGCGCGACCTGCCGCAAAAACAGCGCGACTGGATTCTCTACACCGAAGAAACCCCCACCGTGCCGGTATACGCCGGCCTCACGCCGGCACAGACCCGCGCCGCGCTCAAGCGCAAGCTCGAACCGAGCTATCAGGGCACCTTCAGCGGTGCCCGGCGCTACGTGCTGCATACCTTCATGCACTCGCAGAGCGCACAGATGCGCAAGCGCGTGTCGCAATACATGCGCCCCAGCCCGTGCCCACTGTGCCAGGGCAAGCGGCTCAAACGTGCGGCGCTGGAGGTGACCTTCGCCGGCCGCGACATCGGCGAGCTGTCGCGGCTGCCGTTGCAGGGGCTGGCCGAGGTGTTCCGCCAGGTCGCAGCGCCAGGTTACCTGGAGCAGCACGACGACAACCTGACCCTGGAAAAGCGCCTGGCCGCACAACGCATCGCCAACGAACTGCTGGAGCGCATCGACACCCTGATCGACCTGGGCCTGGGTTACCTGGCGCTGGAGCGCAGCACACCGACGCTGTCGTTTGGCGAGCTGCAACGGCTGCGCCTGGCCACCCAGCTCAATTCGCAGCTGTTCGGCGTGATCTACGTGCTCGACGAGCCTTCCGCCGGCCTGCACCCGGCCGACAGCGAAGCGCTGTTCGAGGCCTTGCAGCGGCTCAAGCAGGCCGGCAACTCGGTGTACGTGGTGGAGCACGACCTGGATACCATGCGTCGCGCCGACTGGTTGGTGGACGTGGGCCCTGCTGCCGGCGAGCACGGCGGGCAAGTCCTCTACAGTGGTCCACCAAGCGGCTTGGCGCAGGTCGAGGCCTCGCGCACCGCCGCCTACCTGTTCGCCGAGCAGCAGCGTCATGCGCGCACGCCACGACAGCCGCACGACTGGCTGGCGCTGGAAGGCATCACTCGCAACAACCTCGACAACCTCAGCAGCCGTTTCCCGCTGGGTTGCTTCACGTCGGTCACCGGCATTTCCGGTTCGGGCAAGTCAAGCCTGGTCAGCCAGGCCCTGCTGGAGCTGGTCGGCGCTCACCTCGGTCATGCCGAGCAAAAGGCCGAAGCTGAAGAGCAAAGCCTTGAAGATGAACCCGAGCAGTTCAGCGCCGGGCGTGTCACCGCCGGGCTCGACAGCATCAAGCGGCTGGTGCAGGTGGACCAGAAGCCGATCGGCCGCACGCCGCGCTCCAACCTCGCCACCTACACCGGGCTGTTCGACCATGTGCGCAAGCTGTTCGCCGCCACCGAACAGGCCAAGGCACGTGGTTTCGATGCCGGGCGTTTCTCGTTCAACGTAGCCAAGGGCCGTTGCGAAAATTGCGAGGGCGAAGGCTTCGTCAGCGTCGAACTGCTGTTCATGCCCAGCGTCTACGCGCCCTGCCCGACCTGCCACGGCGCACGTTACAACCCCGAGACCCTGGCGGTGAGCTGGCAGGGCATGAACATCGCCCAGGTGCTGCAACTGACGGTCGAGCAGGCGCTTGAGGTGTTCGCCGAGCAGCCAGCGGCGCGGCGTTGCCTGCAGGTGCTGCAGGATATCGGCCTGGGCTACCTGCGCCTGGGGCAGCCGGCTACCGAACTTTCCGGCGGCGAGGCGCAGCGGATCAAGCTGGCCACCGAGCTGCAACGGGTGGCCCGTGGCGCGACCTTGTACGTGCTGGACGAGCCTACCAACGGGCTGCATCCGCAGGATATCGACCGCTTGCTGGTGCAGCTCAATCGGCTGGTCGAGGCCGGGCACAGTGTGGTGGTGGTCGAGCATGACATGCGCGTGGTGGCGCAGAGTGACTGGGTGATCGACATCGGGCCGGGGGCTGGGGATGCTGGCGGTCGAGTGGTGGTCAGTGGTACCCCGCAGGTGGTGGCTGGGTGTGGGGACAGTCGTACTGCCGAGTTTCTTGCCCGGGCCTTGTAGCGCCTGTGCTGGCCCTTCGCGGCTGAAGCCGCTCCTACAGGGATTTGCATTACCTGTAGGAGCGGCTTCAGCCGCGAAGGGCCGGTGCAGGTAAAACAATCCTTCCTATACTCTCCTTGGCATCTTGCGTGCCGACTGCCCAAAAATCGCAATACCTCACATAACAACAACCGAGGTGGCAAATGGTCTGGCAGCAAATCTACGATCCGTTCGCAAGCCCCGTGCTCTCCACGCTGATGGCCGCCGTACCGGTGGTGGTGATGCTGGCGGCGCTGGCCTTCTTTCACATCAAAGCGCACATCGCCGCCCTGCTCGCCCTGGGCTCGGCGCTGCTGATCTCGATCTTTGCCTTCGGCATGCCGGCCAACATGGCAGGCTCGGCGGCGTTGTACGGCGCGGCCAACGGCCTGCTGCCGATCGGCTGGATCGTGCTCAACATCATCTTCCTGCACCGGCTGACCACCGAGAACGGCTCGTTCAAGGTGCTGCAGGACTCACTGGCACGCATCACCGACGACCGCCGCCTGCAGCTGCTGCTGATCGCCTTCTGCTTCGGTGCCTTCTTCGAGGGCGCGGCGGGCTTCGGTACGCCAGTGGCGGTAACCGGGGCGATCCTCATCGGCCTGGGCTTCTCGCCACTGGCCGCTTCCGGGCTGGCGCTGATCGCCAACACGGCGCCGGTGGCGTTCGGCGCATTGGGCACGCCGATCATCACCCTGGCCAAGGTCACCGGGCTGGATGAAATGGAGCTGTCGGCGATGGTCGGCCGGCAACTGCCGTTCTTTTCGGTGATCGTGCCGTTCTGGCTGATCTGGGCCTTTGCCGGCTGGCGCAAGATGCTCGAAGTGTGGCCGGCGATCCTGGTAGCCGGGGTCACGTTCGCGGTGCCGCAGTTCCTGGTGTCGAACTTCCACGGGCCGATGCTGGTGGACGTGATCGCCGCGCTGATCTCCATGGCCTGCCTGACCGGCTTCCTGCGGGTGTGGAAGCCGGCCACCGTGCACACCTCGGCGGCGCTCACCGGGCGGGTGGACGACTCCAAGGTCGAGGACGACGGCAAGGCCGGCACCGCTGCCACCTTTACCCAGAGCGACCAGCGCAGCGTGTTCAAGGCCTGGTTGCCATGGATCATCCTGACCGTGTTCGTGTTCGCCTGGGGCACGGCGGGCTTCAAGAACCTGTTCGACACCCGCCCGGCGCTCGACCCGGCCAGTGGCGCGGCGATGCTCGACCCGCAGGGCAAGCCGCTGCGTGAAGGCAACCCGGTGTTTGCCCCGGTGTTCACCTTCGACTCGATCCACCAGCAGATCGAGAAAGTGCCGCCCGTGGTGCCCGCACCGAAGAAAGAAGATGCCCAGTACAAGTTCACCTGGTTCACCGCCACTGGCAGCGGCATCTTCCTCGCGGCCATCCTCGGCGGGCTGCTGATGGGTTACTCGCCTCTGGAGCTTGGGCGGCAGTATTTACGCACGCTGTGGGTGGTGCGCTACTCGCTGATCACCATTGTCGCCATGCTGGCGTTGGGCTTTCTCACACGCTACTCGGGGCTGGACGCGACCATGGGTCTGGCATTTGCCGCCACGGGCATCTTCTACCCCATGTTCGGCACCCTGCTTGGCTGGCTAGGCGTGGCGCTGACCGGTTCGGACACGGCCTCCAACGTGCTGTTCGGCGGGTTGCAGCGGGTGACGGCGGAGCAGCTGGGGCTGAGCCCGGTGCTGATGGCGGCGGCCAACAGTTCGGGCGGGGTGATGGGCAAGATGGTCGACGCGCAGTCGATTGTCGTGGCCTCCACCGCAACCCGCTGGTACGGGCATGAGGGCGAGATTCTGCGTTATGTGTTCTTCCACTCGATCGTGCTGGCGGTGCTGGTGGGTTGCCTGGTGACCTTGCAGGCGTATGTGGCGCCGTTCACCGCCATGGTGGTGGGCCACTAGATTTTTTGCGGGGGCGGCCCGAGGCCGCTCCCACAAAAAGCGCGCGCGGCAGTGTCAAAGCCGCAGGCCCTGAAGTACAGTCAGCCCCATGGACAAATACACCCCGCGCCAGTGGCTCCCGCACGAGAAGCCCAGCCTCCCCGGCTCCCCTTCCACGCCCCTGCACACGCCGGCCAAGCGCCTGGCGTATGGCGTGGTCGGCCTGCTGGTGGCGATTACGGGCGGCCTGGGTAACGCACTGGTCACCGCCAACCTGGTGTTCCTGCAGGGCGCGCTGGGCGCGACCAGCGCCGAGATGGCCTGGTTGCCGGCGGCCTATGTGATGACCAACGTGTCGATCAACCTGCTGCTGGTCAAGTTCCGCCAGCAGTTCGGCCTGCGCGCTTTCACCGAGGTGTTCCTGGTGCTGTATGCCGTGGTCACTTTCGCCCACCTGCTGGTCAACGACCTCAACTCGGCCATCGCCGTGCGCGCGGCCCATGGCATGGTCGGCGCGGCGCTCAGTTCGCTGGGTCTGTACTACATGATCCAGGCGTTCCCCGAGCGCTGGCGCCTCAAGGCCATGGTGCTGGGCCTGGGTGCCTCGCAGCTGGCCCTGCCACTGGCGCGGATCTTCTCCGAGGACCTGCTGCAGATCGCCGAATGGCGCGGCCTGTACCTGTTCGAGCTGGGCCTGGCGCTGGCCGCGCTGGGCTGCGTACTGCTGCTCAAGCTGCCGCCCGGCGACCGCTTCAAGACCTTCGAACCGCTGGATTTCCTTACCTTCACCTTGATGGCCAGCGGCGTCGCCCTGCTCTGCGCCGCACTGTCACTCGGGCGTATCGACTGGTGGCTGGAGGCACCCTGGATCGGCGTCGCACTGGCCGCTTCGATCGCCTTGATCTTCACCGGCCTGGCGATCGAGCACAACCGCCAGAACCCGCTGCTGATGACGCGCTGGCTGGGCAGCGGCGCGATCATCCGCCTGGGCCTGTGCGTCATCCTGATCCGCATGGTCACCTCGGAGCAGTCCACCGGTGCGGTGGGCTTTCTGCAGGTGCTGAACATGGGCAGCGAACAGATGCGCTCGCTGTACTGGATCATGCTGCTCGGCGCCGTGGCGGGCCTTGCCACCAGCGCAATGACCATCGATCCCAAGCACCTGGTGATACCGCTGTTCATCTCGCTGCTGGCTATGGCTACCGGGGCGTTCATGGACAGCAGTTCGAGCAACCTCACACGCCCGGCACAGATGTACCTCAGCCAGTTCCTGCTGGCTTTCGGCAGCACCTTCTTCCTCGGCCCGTCGATGGCCCTGGGCATCAGCCACGTGCGCGCCAACCCGCGCAACCTGGTGAGTTTCTCGGTGCTGTTCGGCATCTGCAACAACCTCGGCGGGCTGATCGGCGCGGCGTTGCTGGGCACCTTCCAGACCTGGCGCGAGAAGTTCCACTCCAGCCACCTGATCGACCGCCTCAGCTACCTCGAACCGCTGGTCAACGCCCGCGTGCAAAGCGGCGGCTCCGGTTACGCCGGGATCCTCGCCGACCCGGCGCTGCGCAGCGAGGCCGGCCTGCGCGTATTGGCCAGCGCCGCCACCCGCGAGGCCAACGTGATGGCCTACAACGACGTGTTCGTGCTGATCGGCAGCATCGCCGTGCTGACCATGATCTGGATTACCCTTCGCGGCTCCTGGCTGTGGTATGTCGCCCGCCAGGCTGCTTCATCCGACTCCACCAGCGGTACTGCCAACCGATGACCGAAGAAACCCGCACCACGACCACCACCGCCATCGCCGAAACCCCGGAAGGCAGCACGCCGCCCAGCGAACCGACCAGCCCGGTGCGCACGCGGCGGGTGCGCATCCTGTCCTCGATCAGCTTCGCCTGTGTGGCCCTGGCCGGCATCCTGCTGGTGCTCTATGCCTGGAACCTGCCGCCATTCAGCAGCGCCATCGAAAGCACCGAAAATGCCCTGGTGCGCGGCCAGGTGACGATTATCGGCCCACAGCTGAGCGGTTACATCGTCGACGTGCCGGTGCATGACTTCCAGTTCGTCAAGGCCGGCGACCTGCTGGTGCAGCTGGACGACCGCATCTACACGCAACGCCTGGCCCAGGCCGTCGCCCAGCTGCAACAGCAGCAAGCGGCGCTGGCCAACAACCTGCAGCAGCGCAACAGCGCCGAAGCCACCATCGCCCAGCGCCAGGCGGCGATCGGCGATGCCTCGGCCCAGGCGACCAAGGCCAAGGCCGACCTTAGCCGCAACCAGGCGCTGGTCAGCGATGGTTCGGTGTCGCGCAGCTCGCTGGACCTGGCCCGCGCCAGCGAGGCCGCTGCTGTCGCCAGCCTGGCCCAGGCCAGGGCCGCACTGGAAATCGCCCGCCAGGACCGCGAAACGGTGATCGTCAACCGCGCCTCGCTGGAGGCTTCGGTGGAGAACGCCAAGGCCGCCGTCGAGCTGGCCCGCATCGACCTCGACAACACCCGCGTCACCGCTCCGCGTGACGGCCAACTGGGGCAGATCGGCACGCGCCTGGGTGCCTACGTCAACTCGGGCGCGCAACTGATGGCGCTGGTGCCCGACACCCTGTGGGTGATCGCCAACATGAAGGAAACCCAGATGGCCGACGTGCGCATCGGTCAGCCGGTGACCTTCACCGTCGATGCCTTGAACCACCTCAAGCTGTATGGCCATGTGCAGCAGATCTCGCCGGCCACCGGCTCCGAATTCGCCCTGTTGCAGGCTGACAATGCCACGGGCAACTTCGTGAAGATTGCCCAGCGCATCCCGGTGCGCATCACCGTCGACCCCGATCAGCCCGATGCGGCGCGCTTGCGCCCGGGGATGTCGGTGGTGGTCAGCATCGATACCCGGGAGCCGCAAGGGCATCATTGACCGCCGCTATGTGAACCCTGTCCAGATGCCGTACTGCCACGATTGCGCCGCTCTAGGCCGTGGGTTTTAATGCCCGCGCACCGGTTTATCTTCGTAATCCAAGGACGCTTGATCATGTACAGGACGATCGTACCGTTGGCGCTGCTGGCCACCTTGGCCGGCTGCTCGGACACCAAGGACGCCAGCGAGGCCAATTTCCACAAGGCGGCCCAGGCCTACCTCGACACGCAGTATCCGCATTGCTTCGTGGTCACCGACTTCCCCACCAAGACCCAGGACTTCGACGTCACCGGCACCAACAAGGCGCTGCATGCCCTGGCCAGGGTCGGCATCGTCAGCGAGAAGGAAATCTCCCGGGTCGAAGTGCCGGAGCGCCTGTGGCAGCCGGCCCGCACCGATATCTACTACGCCTACGACCTCACCGATGAAGGTCGCAAGTACTACAAGGCGGGTGCCCAGAAGATGCTCAACGGCCAGACCCGCGGCGGGCTGTGTTTCGGCAAGGCCGAGGTGACGGCGATCGAGCAGTTCAGCGAGCCGGGCCAGATGATGGGGCGCACCGTTTCCGATGTGACCTATGCCTACAAGATCACCGGGTTGCCAGACTGGGCGGCGAATGACGAGGTCAGGGCCAATATCCGTGACCTGGGCAATGCAGTGGCGACCCATGAAACACCGGCCCGGGAAAAGCGGGTGATGGTACTGACCAACCTGGGTTGGGTGCACGAACGGCTGTTCGACCAATAGCCCTGCGTCGTCTCGTCGCAGGCCCTGGCCCCTTGGGCAAATCGGTCGCAAGCCGTAGAATCGCGCTTCCTTTTCGCCCGTCGCCTTGAACGGTGGCAACCGGCAGCAACGACAGAGTCCAGGCCTGAACACATGACGCCCATGTGAAATAGGCTCAACCCACCCGCCCGGCCCGGTTTATCAAGGGCCAGCGGTTGAGTCTTGCCCAGGTCGCATCCAGCCCAGGCACATCCGTGCATTTTCTTCGGCCCTTGATGGGTCCGTTTGGCGTGCGCGTTCGAAGAGGCATTCCTTCAATCGCCACACCAACTTGAGGTATGTATGTCTGCGCGTTTGCTGGCCATGGCGCTGGCGCCCCTGCTCGGGCTGTTCATCATTGCCCTGGGCAACGGTTTCATGTCTTCCCTTACCACCCTGCGCCTGGACGCTGCCGGCGAATCGGCAACGACCATCGGTATCGTTTCGTCGACCTACTTCATCGGCCTGACCCTCGGCGCCATCTTCAACGACCGGCTGATCCTGCGCATTGGCCATATCCGCGCCTACACCAGCTTCGCCTCGCTGATCGCCGCGACCATCCTGCTGCAGGGGCTGTTCTACGACGCCACCTGGTGGTCGGTGCTGCGCCTGATCAATGGCTGGGCGGCCGTCGGCGTATTCCTGGTGATCGAAAGCTGGCTGCTGCTGGCCGGTGACGCGAAGATCCGCGGGCGCCTGCTGGCGCTGTACATGATCACCTTCTACGGCGCCGGCGTGATCGCCCAGGCCGGCCTTGGGGTGATCACCCAGCTGGGTGACAGTGCCCCGTTCATGCTGGCCGGCATGCTCGCCGCATTGTCGGCACTGCCGATCGTGATCCTGCCGCGGGTGTCGCCGCTGCTGGACCAGGTCGAACCGCTCAAGCCGCGGCAACTGCTGGGCGTGGCGCCGTCGGGGCTGGTCGGCTGCTTCGGCTCCGGTGTGATCATTGCCGGCATCTACGCGCTGCTGCCGCTGTACCTGCAACGCATCGGCCTGGATGTCGGCCAAGTCGGCAACATGATGGCCTGGGTGATCCTCGGCGCCATGCTGCTGCAATACCCGGTGGGGCGCTGGTCCGACCGCAAGGACCGCCAGGATGTGCTGATCGCCCTGGCTGCGCTGTGCATGGTGCTGTCGTTGATCACGGTGTTCCTGCCTTCCGATTCGGCCCTGCTGCCGGCCATGCTGTTCCTGCTCGGTGGCGGCGTGTTCGCGCTGTACCCGGTGGCGGTCAGCCATGCTGCCGACCGCGCGCCATCCGATGCCCTGGTGCCGATGATCCAGGGCCTGCTGCTGATCAACTCGCTGGGCTCGGCCATGGCACCGCTGGCCATCTCGCCGGCGATGACCGAATTCGGCGAAGTGGGGCTGTTCTGGGCCTTTGCCGTGGTCAATCTGGGCATGGTCTGCTTCTTCCTCTGGCGTCGCGGCAAGCGCCCGGCAGCGGAGCACCCGGCACCGTTCACGGCGTCGACCACCTTCTCGCCGACCGGCGCGGAGCTGAGGGTGACCGAAGACCTGATGCATGCGGCGCAGGAACACCCGCCGCTGGAACCGGTGGCAGCCGCTGCACCGCCAGCGCAAGCACAAGCCAAGTAAATGAAGGGGCCGCGATTGCGGCCTTTTTCATGACCGCCCGTCGCCCATCGGGCACCCCAGTGCCCTGCGCCAGCCCAACGAATGACAGATCATCCTCTCAGGAGACTTTGCCATGATCCGCATTCAATCGCTGTTGCTTGCCCTCGCCTTGGGTATCGCCTCCACTACCGGCTACGCTGCCAGCGATGCCAGCAACACCGACAGTCAACCGCAAACCGACCAACAAGGTGGCAAGACCGCCGGTGAAGGCAGCAGCGTCAACAGCCCGGGCAGCAGCCAGGACAATGACAGCAGCGACACCGGCAGCAACTCGGACGCTGCCGATGGCGCGGCCGGTGGTTCCAACAGCACCGGTGAAGCCACAGGCTCCGGCGCCGGGTACACCGGCGGCACCGCCGAAGACCAGGACAGCCGCTGATCGGCAGCTGGTCTACACTGCGGCGCAAAGCCCTCTCGAGGAATTGCCATGCGCCTCAAACCCTGGCTGCTCGCCGCCTTGCTGCCCTGCACTGCCCTGGCTGCCGGCGGCGATTCTGCCGCACTGTCGATCAGCTCGTCGTCGTTCACCGATGGCGGTGTCATCGGCCTGCAGCAGGTTGGGCCGGATCCGGCCTGTGGTGCCGGTGAGGGGCGCACGCCGCAGTTGAGCTGGAAGAACCTGCCCTATGGCACGCAGTCGCTGGCCTTGGTGATGTTCGACCCGGACGGCGGCAAGGGCGTGGGCGTGGTGCACTGGCTCGCCTACGACATAGACCCGGCGCTCGCTGGGCTGGAGGAAGGCGCAGGTTGGCAGACCAGCCAGGCGCTGATCGTCGGGCGCAATTCGCACGGGACCATGACCTATCGCGGCCCTTGCCCGCCCGCCGGGGACAAGCCGCACCACTATGCACTGACCCTGATTGCCACCGACCTGCCGCTGGGCACCTTGCCGCCGGAGCTGGATCGCGGCGGCTTGATGGCACTGCTCAAAGACCATGCGCTAGGTGCGCAGAGCCTGGTCGGCCGTTACGGCCACTGACTCAACGCCAGAACTGCGAGTCGTCGACAATCCGCTCATGGCTGGCAAACACCCCCGGCAGCTGCTCCTTCAGATAGTCGATCCAGGTCCGCACCTTGGCATCGAGGTAATGCCGCGACGGGTAGATCGCATACAGCGCATTCTCACGTAGCCGGTACGGCGCCAGCAACCGCCGCAGGCGCCCCTGCTCGATGGCCTGGCTGGCGGTGTAGAACGGCAACAGGCCAATGCCCATGCCCAGTTCGCTGGCCACCAGCATGGCGTCGGCGACGTTGGTCAGGAAGCTGTCGCGCGGGGCGATCACGCAGTGGTCGACGCCCTGAGGGAATACCCAGTCGCCTTCATGCATCGGATAGGCCATGCGCAGGCAGCGGTGCTCGTGCAGGTCTTGCGGCCGCTCGGGTACGCCATGGGTTTCAAGGTAGCTGGGCGCCGCGCAGGGGATGCTGAAAATGGTACCCAACGGCACGGCAATCAGCTGCGAATCGGGCAAGGCCTCGTCCACGGTGATCACCACGTCGTGGCCCTCGGCCAGGGGGTCGGGGTTGCGCTGGGACAGCGTCAGCTCGATGGCCACTTCCGGGCACAGGGCGTTGTAGCCGGCCACCAGCGGCATCAGCAACAGGCCCAGGCCATGCGGGCAATGCAGGCGCAGGCGGCCTCGCGGGGTGAGGTGAGCGCCGCGTGCTTCGTCCATGGCCTCGTCGGTCAGCGCCATGATCTGCCGCGCCCGCTCCAGAAAACGCTCGCCCGCCTCGCTCATCCGCAAACGCCGGGTGGTGCGGTGCAGCAGGCGGGTCTGCAGCTGGTTCTCAAGCTCGGCGACGATCCGCGACACCTGCGCTGCGGAAATGTCGAGGGCATTGGCGGCAGCGGCGAAACTGCCGCACTCCACCACCCGGGCAAACGTGCGCATGGCGTGCAGCATGTCCATGGGGACTGGCTCCTTGATCGATCAGATTCGTACGTTCCAGGCAGGAATCTATCACGATTTAGCCCATTTATTGAGGATCACCAATGAATACATCATTGGTAAAACATTGAAAAGGAGCCTGCCATGAAACGTTCGATTGCTTTTGTCGCCCTGTCTGCCGCCCTGGCCTCGTTCGGCGCCTTCGCCGATGCCTCGGCCAAACAGCCAGCCGCAAGCAACTATGAGTACGGCATGCCACTGGATGTGGCCAAGGTCATCTCGATCACCCCAGCCAGCAACGCCGCCGACTGCCAGGTCGGTACCGCGCACATGGTGTACGTCGACCACCAGGGCCAGAAACGCGAAATCGACTACCGCGAAATGGGTAACTGCTCGCAGCAGTGAGTCAGCCCAGCACCTTGTTTATCCAGCCAATCTGCCGGGCGAAGTCACGCAGTTTCTCCTGCGGGATGGCATCGCGGGCACGCTCGAAGTTGGCCAGGCTCTGCTGTTTCTGCCGCAGCATGCGCTGCCACTTGGTCAGGAACGCCGGGCTCTTCTCACGCATCAGCACCGGGCCGAAATACAACTCTTCGGCACTGTAGGCCACCACCTCGGCGGGTTCGGCGACGATGATCTCGTAGTCGAAACGGTTTTCCCGCAGCAGTTCTTCGTTGACGATCCGGTAGCCGTTCTCCATCAGCCAGCCGCGCAGCTCGCGCTCATCGCCATTGGGCTGCAGGATCAGGCGCTCGGTGCCGTTCAAGCGTGCCTTGCCACGCTCGAGAATCTCGCACATGGTCTTGCCACCCATGCCGCACAGGCTGATGGCGGTGATGCGGTCGTTGGCCTCGATGGCCTCCAGGCCGTCGGCCAGGCGCACAGTGACGGTTTCCGTCAGGCCATTGCGGCGCACGTTGCGCTGGGCCGAAGCGTAGGGCGTCTGCGCCACCTCGCCAGCCACCCCGGCTTCGATCACGCCACGCAGCGCCAGTGCCACCGGCAGGTAACCGTGGTCCGAGCCGATATCGGCCAGCCGCGCGCCCTGCGGCACATGCGCCGCCACACGCTCCAGGCGCATCGATAATGTCTGTTCGTTCAACTCCAGCCCCTTGCTCGACAATCGGCGGCGATTCTGACGGTCGGGGCGCGGTATTTCAATGCATAAGCGCCCACCGGCTCGACCCTTGCAGCAGGCTCGCGTAGGCTTGCCGCTTTCCTTCCGTTGCAAGGCGAACCCCCATGGCAGATCTTATCTACACACCGGATTCCGACGCCGAGTCCATTTCCTCCGACGTCGCTGAATACAACGGTATCCTTGTCACTACGCAGATCCCCGCCGATCTCGATGCCGACATCACCGGCCAGAGCGAGAGCACCCTGCAGGCGCTTAAAGATGCCCTGGAAAAGGCCGGCAGCGGCATGGACCGGGTCATGCACCTGACCATCTACCTGACCGACATGGCCGACCGCCCGGCTTTCAACGAGGTGTACCAGCGCTTCTTCAGCAAGCCGTGGCCGGTACGGGCCGCCGTGGGTGTGGCCGCACTTGCCTACCCAGAGATGCGCGTCGAAGTGACCGCCATGGCTGCCAAACGCTGATTACCGTTTTACCGGCTCCGCCTGCAGGTGGAGCCTTCTTCTAGAAAGCAGGACGCTGCATGCAATTCCCCCCGTTTCGCCGCAAGGCCCTGATCGCCTTGCTTCCCGGCCTATGCCCATTGGCCCAGGCCGAACCCGCCACCCCCTTCAACCTCCTGGAACCGGTAGTGGTCACCGGCACCTATGCCCCCAACCCAAGCTTCGACCTGCCCTACTCCATCGACACCGTCGACCGCCAGCAAATCGCCGATGGCCAGCTGGGCGTCAACCTGTCCGAAGCGCTCAACCGCGTACCTGGGCTGGTGGTGCAAAACCGTCAAAACTATGCCCAGGACCTGCAGATTTCCTCGCGCGGCTACGGCGCCCGCTCGGCCTTCGGCATCCGTGGCATCAAGCTGCTCAGCGACGGCATCCCGGCCAGCACCCCGGATGGCCAGGGCCAGGCGGCTTCCTTGAACCTGGACGTGGCTGAACGTATCGAAGTGCTGCGCGGCCCGGCCTCGGCCCTGTACGGCAGCAATGCCGGTGGTGTGATCCAGATGTTTTCCCGCGACGGTTCCGGGCCGCCCAAGGTGGGCGCCGAAACCACTTTCGGCAGCGATGGCTTCAACAAGAACCACGTCTACAGCGAAGGCGGCAGCGAGCAGGCCGGCTTCCTGGTCGATGCCTCGCGCATGGACACCGACGGCTACCGTGACCACAGTGCCGCCCGCCGCGACCAGACCTTCGCCAAGGTGCACGTCAAACCCGATGAAGACAGCCGCCTGGCGCTGATCATCAGCACCCTTGAGCAGAACGGCACGCAAGACCCGCTGGGCCAGACCTGGGATGCCTACAAGCACGACCCGCGCTCGGTGACGGCGCGTGCCGAGCAGTACAACACGCGCAAGAGCATCCACCACCAGCAGGTGGGCATGAACTACGAACGCTACTTCGGCGAGGCGACCCTGCAGTTCAACCTGTACGGCGGCAAGCGCAGCGTCATCCAGTACTTGTCGATCCCCAAGGGCACGCCCGCGAACAACCGTGGCGGCGGCGTGGTCGACTTCGACCGCGAATTCCACGGCGGCACCTTGCGCTGGATCCAGCCGGTCAGCGCCGCCCCCGGCAACCTGACCCTGACCTTTGGTGCCGACTACGACCGCAGCCGCGACGACCGCCGTGGCTTCCAGAACTTCAGCGGCGACACCCTGGGCGTGAAAGGCGACCTGCGCCGCGATGAAAAGGACACCGCCACCAGCCTCGACCCATATGTGCAGGCCCACTGGGAACTGGACCGCTGGACTGTGGATGCCGGCCTGCGCCACAGCAGCATGGAGATGGAAGTGGACGACCACTTCCTGGCCAATGGCGACGCGAGTGGCTCGAAGAAATACCAGCGCACCACGCCTACCCTGTCGGTGATGTACGCCTTCACTCCCGACCTGCATGGCTACATCAGCGCCGGCAAGGCCTTCGAGACCCCGACCCAGGCCGAAATGGCCTACGCGCCAGGTGCCCTGGAAGGCTTCAACTTCGGCCTGGAGCCGGCCACCAGCACCCAGTACGAGCTGGGCCTGAAGATGCGCCCAGATCAACGCACGCGGATCAACGCGGCGATCTTCGAGATCCGCACCCGGGACGAGATCGTGGTCGCCGCCTCGACCGATGGCCGCACCAGCTACCGCAACGCCGGCAAGACCCTGCGCCGCGGCTTCGAGCTGAGCGTGCAGCGTGAACTGGGCCCACAGTGGCAGGCCAACCTGGCCTACACCCTGCTCGATGCCACCTATGACGAAGCCTTCACCCAAGGCACCACGACCATCGACAAGGGCAACCAGCTGCCCGGCGTGCCGCGCAGCAGCCTGTTCGGCGAGCTGGTGTGGAAGCCGCGGGATGGCATCAGCATGGGGCTGGAGGGGCAGTACCGCAGCAAGGTGTATGTCGAGGACACCAACGACCAGCATGCCGCGCCGGGTTATGCCGTGTTTAACTGGCGCACGCAGTTCCAGCAGCATGTCGGCCCTTGGACGTTCCACCAGCTGGTGCGCCTGGACAACCTGCTCGACCGCCAATACGTGGGCTCGGTGATCGTCGGCGATGGCAATGGCCGGTACTACGAAGCGGCGCCGGGCAGGTCCTGGTATGCCGGGGCCGGGCTCGAATACCAGTTCTGACATTTGCCCCAGGCCTGGCTGCACACCTTTCGGCACTCGAAGGTGCCAGCCAGGCATTTCACCGCTACAATGCCGCCCTAAACCGCGACAGCCCGAACCTATAACGACATGTCCCTTCCAAAGAATCACCTGGAACTGCTCAGCCCTGCCCGTGACGTGGCGATCGCCCGCGAGGCGATCCTGCACGGCGCTGATGCCATCTACATCGGTGGCCCGAGCTTCGGCGCGCGCCACAACGCCTGCAACGAAGTCAGCGATATCGCCGAACTGGTCGAGTTCGCCCGTCGCTACCATGCACGGGTGTTCACCACCATCAACACCATCCTCCATGACAACGAGCTGGAACCGGCGCGCAAGCTGATCCACCAGCTCTACGACGCCGGCGTCGACGCGCTGATCGTGCAGGACCTGGGGGTGATGGAGCTGGATATCCCGCCCATCGAGCTGCATGCCAGTACCCAGACCGACATCCGCACCCTGGAGCGGGCCAAGTTCCTCGACCAGGCCGGCTTCTCTCAACTGGTACTGGCCCGTGAGCTGAACCTGCAGCAGATCCGCGCCATCGCCAGCGAGACCGACGCGGCCATCGAGTTCTTCATCCACGGTGCGCTGTGCGTGGCCTTCTCCGGCCAATGCAACATCTCCCACGCCCAGACCGGGCGCAGTGCCAACCGCGGTGACTGCTCCCAGGCCTGCCGCCTGCCCTACACCCTGAAGGATGACCAGGGCCGCGTGGTGGCGTTCGAGAAGCACCTGCTGTCGATGAAGGACAACAACCAGACCGCCAACCTGGCCGACCTGGTCGATGCCGGCGTGCGCTCGTTCAAGATCGAGGGCCGCTACAAGGACATGGGCTATGTGAAGAACATCACCGCCCACTACCGCAAGGAACTCGACGCCATCCTCGAAGGCCGCCCGGAACTGGCCCGCGCCTCCAGCGGCCGTACCGAGCACTTCTTCCTGCCCGACCCGGACAAGACCTTCCACCGCGGCAGCACCGACTACTTCGTCACCGACCGCAAGGTCGACATCGGCGCCTTCGACTCGCCAACCTTCACCGGCCTTGCGGTCGGCGTGGTGGAGAAAGTCGGCAAGCGTGACATGCAAGTGGTCACCGAAGTGCCGCTGACCAACGGCGACGGCCTCAACGTGCTGGTCAAGCGTGAGGTGGTGGGCTTCCGCGCCAACATCGCCGAGCTGCGTGGCGAGTTCGAGGAAGACGGCCAGAAGCGCTACCGCTATCGCGTCGAGCCCAACGAAATGCCCGACGGCCTGTACAAGTTGCGGCCGAACCACCCGCTGTCGCGCAACCTCGACCACAACTGGCAGCAGGCCCTGCAGCGCACCTCCTCGGAGCGCCGCGTGGGCGTCGAGTGGCACGCGGTGCTGCGCGAGCAGCGCCTGATGCTGACCCTCAGCAGCGAAGAAGGCGTCAGCGTGCAGGTGGCCCTGGACGGCCCGTTCGGCGCTGCCAACAAGCCGCAGCAGGCATTGGACCAGTTGCACGACCTGCTCGGCCAGCTGGGGACCACGATGTACCACGCCAACAGCATCGAGCTGGATGCGCCGCAGGCGTTCTTCATCCCCAACTCGCAGCTCAAGGCCCTGCGCCGTGAGGCCATCGAGGCGCTGACCGAAGCTCGTGTCAAAGCCCACCCGCGCGGTTCGCGCAAGGCCGAGACCACGCCGCCACCGGTGTACCCGGAGTCGCACCTGTCGTTCCTGGCCAACGTCTACAACCAGAAGGCCCGCGACTTCTACCACCGCCATGGCGTGCAGCTGATCGACGCGGCGTACGAAGCCCACGAGGAACACGGCGAAGTGCCGGTGATGATCACCAAGCACTGCCTGCGCTTCTCGTTCAACCTGTGCCCCAAGCAGGCCAAGGGTGTGACCGGCGTGCGTACCAAGGTGGCGCCGATGCAGCTGATCCAGGGCGATGAAGTGCTGACCCTGAAGTTCGACTGCAAGCCGTGCGAGATGCATGTGATCGGCAAGATGAAGAACCACATCATCGACCTGCCGACCCCGGGTAGCGCGGTGGCTCAGGTGGTGGGGCATATCAGCCCGGAAGACTTGCTCAAGACCATCCCACGCGGGATGCATTGAAGACATGGGGGCTGCTGTGCAGCCCCGCTTTCTGATACTTACAGAATGCCCAACCCGCGTGCGGTCCGATCCACCGCAATCCGGGTCTTCTCCACCAGCTCATCCAGCTCGCTGTGGTTGGCGACCAACGCCGGCGCCATGATCATCCGGCCCAAGGTCGAACGAATGATCACCCCTTCCTCGAAGCCATACGTGCGGCACTGCCATGCCAGGTCGTTCTCATTGGCATAACGCTTGCGGCTGCCCTTGTCCTCGGCAAACTGCAGCGCCGCCACCAGGCCGGCGCCTTGCACCTGGCCAATCAACGGATGGTTGGCGAACACCTCGCGCAGGATGCGCTGCAGGTACGGCCCGGTATCTTCCTTGACCTGGCGCACGATGCCTTCATCACGCAGCGCCTTGAGGTTGGCAATGGCCACCGCCGCCGCCACCGGGTGCCCGGAATAGGTCAGGCCGTGGGCGAACACGCCGCCACGCTCGACCAGCGCCTCGGCAATGCGCTTGCTCAACACCAGGCCACCCATTGGCACGTAACCCGAGGTCAAGCCCTTGGCGATGGACAGGGTGTCCGGCTCGAAGCCGAAGTATTCGTGGGCAAACCACTCGCCGGTGCGGCCAAAGCCACCGATCACTTCATCGGCACACAGCAGCACATCGTACTGGCGGCAGATGCGCTGGATTTCCGGCCAGTAGCTTTCCGGCGGGAAGATCATGCCGCCTGCGCCCTGGAACGGCTCGGCGATGAAGCCGGCGACGTTCTCGGCACCCAGTTCGAGGATCTTCTCTTCCAGCTGCAGGGCGCAGCGGCGGCCGAACTCGGCCGGGGTCAGGTCACCACCGGCGGCATACCAGTACGGCTCGTCGATGTGCGCGACATCCGGGATCATCCCACCCATTTCGTGCATGAACTTCATGCCGCCCAGCGCGGTGGCGGCCAGGGTCGAGCCGTGGTAACCGTTCCAGCGGCCGATCATGATCTTCTTGTTCGGCTGGCCAACCACCTGCCAGTAGCGGCGCACGGTGCGGATCAGCACCTCGTTGGCTTCGGAACCGGAGTTGGTGTAGATGGCGTGGCTGTAGTGGCCCGGCAGCAGGCTGAACAGCAGCTCGGACAGCTCGATCACCGCCGGGTGGGTGGTGTGGAAGAACATGTTGTAGTAGGCCAGCTGGTCCATCTGCGCGGCGGCGGCGGCGGTCAGGTCCTTGCGGCCGTAGCCGAGCTGGGTGCACCACAGGCCCGACATGCCATCCAGGTAGCGCTTGCCGTCGCTGTCCCACAGGTGCAGGCGCTCGCCACCGACCATCACCCGTGGGCCCTCGGCGTTCAGCGCCTTCTGGTCAAGGAAGGCGTGGATGTGGTGGGCGGCATCGCCGGCCTGATAGTCACGGGTATCGCGCTGGGCTTGCAGCTTGGCTTGGAACGGTGCGTTCATTGTTGTTCTCCGGGGTAAAACGCGGCGTGCAGTTGGCCCTGCCAGACCGCTGACAGTAAAAATCGGATGGGTTGAAACGGCGCGTTCAGCGCCTTCGCAGGTAGCTTTCCAGCGGGTCCTTGCTCAGGCCTTCCTGGGCCTGGGCGAGCGAGTCGATGAACAGCGAAAACAGCTCGGACTGCTTGGCGATATCGAGCTTGGTGTAGAGGTTCTTGCGGTGGGTCTTGATCGTGTCCTCGCTGATGCCCAGGCGCTCGGCCAGGGAGCGTGTCGAGTGGCCACGCAGCAGGTACTGGGCAATGCGGCACTCGCGCTCGGTGAGCAACGATGAGCCGAAGTTGTTCAGCGCAGCGTTGATCTGCCGGCCCAGGGCGCTCTCGAAGCGCCCGCCCAGGGCATCGACATCGAGGTGGCTCCACTGCCGCCGTACCGTGGCCACCACCCACGGCGCCACGCACTTGAGGTCATTGACCTGCTGGCGGTCGAGGCGGCGGGTGCTGGCCAGGGCCACGGCGATGGTCAGGTGCTCGTCGAGCGGCACGATGAAGTTGAGTTCGTCTTCCAGGTGGGCGTGCTGGTAGAACGCCAGGTAGTACTCGCTGCGCTTGAAGTGGTCGGGGGCGACATCGCTGAGGCGGTAGCAACCAGGGGCGATACCGTCCATGCAGGCGCGATAGAACGGGCACAGCAAGTAGTAGCCTTCGAGGTACTTGTGGATATTGCCTTCCGGCAGCCAGGGGCCTTCCTCGTCCTTTTCGAACAGCGCCGACGGCAACCCCTTGCGCGGGTAGAGGAACACGGTGATGGCCTGGCACGGGGCAATCAGCTTGAGTGCGGCGAACAGCGCCTCGACGAAGCCCGGCGAGCCCTGGGCGTCGACGACACGGGCCATCTGCGCGTACCAGTCGGGCGATTTCAGCCGGTCTTTGCTCATTGTCGTGATCCCATGCCAGGGTTGTTGTGGCTGGGATTCTTGCATGGGGCCTGGATACAGACCATCACCCTTCGGGGTGAGCCCCAGGCCCGCTTCAGGGTAAGGCAGGCCCCCAGGATGGGCTCAGCTGATGGCCTCAAGAAACACCCAGGACGCCAATGCAGTCAGGACCAGTACAGCAACCACAACGAAGATCATGTAGCGGTAATCGTTCTGAGTCATCGCAGTGCCCCCCCAATTCCCCGGTTTTACAGGGAGGGAGCAATTCCCGTTCCACATTGAACGATGTTTTCAATCGACTTTGCGCAACGAAGCCTACCTGATGCCTGGCTGCTTGTGAGCCTCCAGCCGTTGAGCGTCTCTGGCGAACCAGACCCCGACTGCAATCACCATCAGGCAAATGAACACAACGTCCCATGCCCTGTGCTCGATAGCCGCCACGATCGCAAAAAACTGCAGGGCGCCAGCCCACCACAGGAACGGTCTGATTTTCGAGTAGCGCATAACTCACCTCACCTCCCCCTACTCTCAAAGTCTAGTTGGGTATCGACCTGGTATCAGTCGGCCTGTACCCGTAACCCCAGGCCTTGTGGCGGCGCCACCCAACTTAGGGCAATCTTCGGACAGTTCACTACTCAGAAAAGGACTGCATGGATGCCATTTTCACCGAAGGAACGCGCTGCACTATTAACCCTCAAGGGCGTAGGTCCAACAGTCATTGCCAGGCTTGAACAGATGGGTATCGAGTCATTGTCCGATCTGAGCACGGCCAGCGTTACCGACATCCTGGCTCGGGCATCTGCCGCCGTGGGCTCGACATGCTGGAAAAATAGCCCTCAAGCAAGAGCAGCCATCATCGCCGCCGTCGAACTTGCGAAAGGCTCACATGACGCATAGCGCATCTTCACTCAGCGCTTGGGTTGTCACAGGCTCTGTTGAGCAAAGCTCAGCGAGCTTTGTACCGGGGGAGAGAAAATGCCGCTTGACATCAAATAGCCACATAGCCAATTATTTCTGCCTTCTGTCATTCCTGCACGTAGAGGAGTGACATGGATAACCCGACCATCGAGTCGGGTTTTTTTTGAGCTTTCGCTTACAAGGACGTGTTCATGCGGGCTGCCCCTTTCCTGACCCTTTTCGCTTTAACCCTTGCCGGTTGCTCCGGTATCCCCTCAGTTCCCTATGAGGAGCCTGCTACATCAGAGGGGGTGGCGCGCCTTCGCGTAATCACCAACTCCGATGTTTATGGCGATAGCATCATGGGCAGTTGTGCCCCGGCCACTCGTCACAAGATGGCCGAGGCCGGACGTTTCGCAGAGAACGGCGGGGCGAATAGCAACTACCCCCAGTACCCTCAGCAGTCGGTAAGCCTTGGTATGCCCGAGCGAGCCGCTTCCGCACTGATCGAATACATCCCCTCTATTCGGATGGGCGAAGGTGTCTATAAAGAGGTCGTATCCGAGTATCGCGTCAGGGCTGATCTACCGTTCCAAATCGCAACCCTGGGCGCGACCATCGGTAGCTACGGCAGCACCTACAGGGCTTGCAGTGACCAGGCAGCTGTTTACAAGCTGGAGCCAGGGAAAGACTACGAAGCGGTGGTAGGTGTAGGCAGCGGAAAAAGGAGCGATGGCGGGCAGGGGCTGGTTTGCATCGTGGCGGTTTCCGAGCTGAGGCCCCTGGCTGGAAACTCAATCATATTTCCCATGAGGCTGAATCCCTCCGCGCCTCCGCAGGTGGCCTGCAAAAGCTAGCAAGATCGAGCGCCGCGCGGGCGGCGCTCGATCTCATGGGCGCTGAGTATTTCACGGCGAACACATCCGAACAGTTCGGCCAAGGTTCGTATCCTTTGCCACCTCAAGCTTCAGAGCACTTTAGTGCGAAGCGGCGTTAGCAGGCGCAGTAGGGGCACATTCATCAGCAATTCGACGTGCTCGACCAATACCCCAGGCTAACGACCGGTACACCGATTCGCCTGGCCTGGAATCATAAGCCTCTTCATGCAGTGCCATGCCGGAGTGTGCGTAGACGCCTATAAAAAGTTGGGTGCCGCCGGTGCGCGAAAGCCTCACCTGGACATCGATAAGGGTACCGCCGTGCAGGGTTTCTTCGTGGGATCGGTGATGAACTGTGGGGTCTGACCAAGCCCAGTACACGCCGCCTCGTCTTCGCATGGTGCTCTCCTCCACCGCCGGTGGCTTGTTGGTGAAACCAGGTCGGGCAGGCCACTCATTTGTAATTAGGCCTATCCAACTAGCTTGACCACCGGTCACGGACAAAAGCTCCATTTATCTTTTACCCACGTGCGGCGAACGCCCCCCACTGTGGCGCCCGATCCTCAAAGGATCGGGGATCAGATACCGCCCCCCGTATAACTGCCGCCACACCTATGCGACAATACGCTCAATGTCTGGTCTCAACCCCCGCATTTACCGCCCAACAGCTCGGGTAACGCGTGCAGATGCTCTCATCGAGGTATGCGCGCAGGATCAACTCGTCTAACGACTGGCAGGAGCCAGAAACGCTCCAGATTGGTCCGAAATGGGTCCGAAGCTGCGAAGAAGCCACGTAAGTTATTGATAGGTAAGCTCCTTGATCTCCACCGCCAACATCACCATGCAGTTCGGCTCCAAGCCGCTGTTCGAAAACGTCTCGGTCAAATTCAACAACGGCAACCGCTACGGCCTGATCGGTGCCAACGGTTGCGGCAAGTCGACCTTCATGAAGATCCTCGGCGGCGACCTGGAGCCGTCTGGCGGCCAGGTCATGCTCGAGCCGAACACCCGCCTGGGTAAACTGCGCCAGGACCAGTTCGCCTACGAAGAATTCACCGTGATCGACACCGTGATCATGGGCCACGGCCAGCTGTGGAAGGTCAAGGCAGAGCGCGACCGCATCTACTCGCTGCCGGAAATGACCGAGGAAGACGGCATGGCCGTCGCCGAGCTGGAAACCGAATTCGCCGAAATGGACGGCTACACCGCCGAATCCCGCGCCGGTGAACTGCTGCTGGGCCTGGGTATTCCGCTGGAACAGCACTTTGGCCCGATGAGCGAAGTGGCGCCGGGCTGGAAGCTGCGTGTATTGCTGGCCCAGGCGCTGTTCTCGGACCCGGACGTGCTGCTGCTCGACGAACCGACCAACCACCTGGACATCAACACCATCCGTTGGCTGGAAACCATCCTCACGGCGCGTAACAGCACCATGATCATCATTTCCCACGACCGGCACTTCCTCAACAGCGTGTGCACGCACATGGCCGACCTGGACTACGGTGAGCTGCGCCTGTTCCCGGGCAACTACGACGAGTACATGACCGCGGCCACCCAGTCGCGCGAGCAGCTGCTGTCGGACAACGCCAAGAAGAAAGCCCAGATCGCCGAACTGCAGACCTTCGTCAGCCGCTTCTCGGCCAACGCCTCCAAGGCCAAGCAGGCGACTTCGCGAGCCAAGCAGATCGACAAGATCCAGCTGGCCGAGGTCAAGCCTTCGAGCCGTGTCAGCCCGTTCATTCGCTTCGAGCAGGCCAAGAAACTGCACCGCCAGGCGGTGGTCGTCGAGAAGATGGCGAAAGCCTTCGATGACAAGGTGCTGTTCAAGAACTTCGACATCACCGTCGAAGCGGGCGAGCGCGTGGCGATCATCGGCCCCAACGGTATCGGCAAGACCACCCTGCTGCGCACCCTGGTCGGCGAGATGACCCCGGATGCAGGTTCGGTGAAGTGGACCGACAGCGCTGAAGTGGGCTACTACGCCCAGGACCACGCCCACGACTTCGAAGACGACATGACCCTGTTCGACTGGATGGGCCAGTGGACCAGCGGCGAGCAGGTGATCCGCGGCACCCTGGGGCGCATGCTGTTCTCCAACGACGAGATCCTCAAGTCGGTGAAGGTGATTTCCGGTGGTGAGCAAGGCCGCATGCTGTTCGGCAAGCTGATCCTGCAGAAGCCGAACGTGCTGGTGATGGACGAGCCGACCAACCACCTGGACATGGAATCGATCGAAGCGCTGAACCTGGCGCTGGAGAATTACCCGGGCACCCTGCTGTTCGTCAGCCATGACCGTGAGTTCGTGTCGTCGCTGGCAACCCGCATCATCGAGCTGAGCGCTGATGGTGTGGTGGACTTCAGCGGCACTTATGACGACTACCTGCGTAGCCAGGGCGTTTTGGTCTGAGGTAACTGAGATGGCTGCTTCGCGGGCTTGCCCGCGAAGCAGCCATCAGCAATCCCACAGAGTGGCACTCCCCGACGAATAATTCGTTAGCCTGCTTTCATTTCCTTCGCGCAGCGCCCATGATTAGGGCACGCCCAACCGCCCGCCCGCGAAAGAGCCCATGACTGCGCAACAGCCCGCCCCCGCCAGCAGTACTTACAGTATTACCCTGCAGATCCTGTCGATCGTCTTCTACACCTTCATTGCCTTTCTCTGCATCGGCCTGCCGATTGCGGTGCTGCCCAGCTACGTGCACGACCAGCTGGGCTTTGGTGCGGTGATTGCCGGGGTGACCATCGGCCTGCAGTACCTTTCGACCCTGCTCAGCCGCCCGTTTGCCGGGCGCGTGGCCGATACCCTGGGGGGCAAAAAAGCGATTGGCTACGGCTTGCTGGGGATCGCCGGTTGCGGGGTGCTGACGCTGCTTTCGGCCTGGTCGCTGCAAGTGCCGCTGCTGAGCCTGGCCTTGCTGCTCGGCGGCCGGGTATTGCTGGGCCTGGCCCAGGGGCTGATCGGCGTCGCCACCTTGAGCTGGGGCATCAGCCAGGTGGGCCCGGAACACACCGCGCGGGTGATCTCGTGGAATGGCATCGCCTCGTACGGCGCCATCGCCATCGGTGCGCCGGTCGGTGTGCTGGCAGTCGCCGGCCTGGATTTCAGCGTACTCGGCCCTGCCCTGCTGCTGCTCGCGCTGCTGGCCTTGCTGGTGCTGCGCAAACGCCCCGACGTGGTGGTGACGCGCGGCGAGCGGCTGCCGTTCTGGTCGGCCTTCGGCCGCGTCGCCCCCTGCGGCCTGGGGCTGACCCTGGCGTCGATCGGCTACGGCACCCTGACCACCTTCGTCACCCTTTATTACCTGGAGCGCGGCTGGGTCGGTGCGGCCTGGTGCCTGAGTGCCTTCGGCCTGTGCTTCATCATTTCGCGGCTGTTGTTCGTCAATGCGGTCAACCGCTTCGGTGGCTACAACGTGGCCATGGCCTGCATGGCCACCGAAGTGCTCGGCCTGAGCCTGCTGTGGCTGGCGCCCTCGCCGCCCTGGGCGCTGGTCGGCGCTGGCCTGACCGGCTTTGGCCTGTCGCTGGTGTACCCGGCATTGGGTGTCGAAGCGATCAAGCAGGTGCCGAGCAGCAGCCGCGGTGCCGGGCTCGGGGCTTATGCCGTGTTCTTCGACATGGCACTGGCCATCGCCGGCCCGGTGATGGGCGCGGTGGCGGTGCACCTGGGGTATGCCTCGATTTTCTGCGTCGCGGCCCTGCTGGCCTTGGTCGGCGTCGGCCTGACCCTGCTACTGGCGCGGCGCAGCCACCGCGGCTGAACGCTCGGCGTGCTCCGGTGCGCCCAGGGCCTGGGTGAAGAAGGCCGCCGTGTCGCGCTGCAGCGAATGGTGGATGTGGCGCCGGTCGACGCCATCGGCGTCCTCGCACAGTGCTGGCATGCGCGCATGCTGCTCTTCGTCACAGCGAGCCATGAACACGAAGTGCCCGGCTCCAGCCAGCAAACGGTAGTCCGGGGTGACCGGCAGCTTGCGCGCCAGTTCCTCGGCATTGCGGTCCACCGCAACCAGCTGGTCGCTGTCGCCACTGTAGATCAGCGCCGGCACCTTCACCCCGGCCAGGGCATGGCGGCCGAACATCAGGCTCAGCGGCGCCATCAGCATCACCGCGCCCACCCGGGAGTCGGCCTTGGGCGCCAGTTCGCTGCGGTCGGCAATCAGCACGCCGTGGGTCTTGCAGGCATCGGCGTCACCTGGGCGCTCCAGGCAATAACGGCGCAGGCGATCCAGGTCGGGCTGGGCGCCAGACAGGATCAACGCGGTTTCACCCCCAGCTGAATAGCCGATCACACCGACCTTGCCGTCATTCAGGTAGGGGCCAAGCAACGCGTCTTCGCGGGCGGACGTGATGGCCTCGCTGACCTGCAATGGCCGACCATACAGATTGCTCAGCCTACCCAGGCGGCTGTGGTCACGGGCGTTGTCGCCTGGGTGCACCACCGCCACCACGATGAAGCCCTGGCGGGCCAGGGAGGTGGCCAGGTAATGCAGCGCCAGCGGGCTGCCGGTGTTGCCGTGGGACAGCACCAGCAGGGGAAACTGCCCGAGCGCTACCGGGGCCTCTTCAGCGACGTCGATGGGGTAACCGTCGATGCGGATATTGCGCGTTGTGCCATGGGAGGGGTAGAACGCCAGAGCCTGCATCGGCCTGGCATCGACCGGGTCGTCGAGGGTCATGTGATGCAAACCGGCAACCCACGGGGAGGCTTCGGCATGGGCCAACAGGCCACCGAGCAGCAAGGCCAGCAAACAGCGGGGAGTGTTCATCGGTCAGCTATCGCGCAGCAGGCATCAGGATAGCGTCAGCATAGTTCCGGCCTTAGCACCGCCAGATGAAAACTGGATGAAAAAAACCGGCTGGCGCACGGGGCGCCAGCCGGTTTTTTGGTCGCCAGGCGATCAGGCCGCGGCGAACAGCTCGTTGGCAATCTGCGCCTGGGCGGCGTCGATGGCCTGGGTGCGGTGTTCCGGGCCATAGGCCAGGCCGTGGGCACGGACGACTTCCAGGTCGGTGATGCCGATGAAGCCGAGGAACACCTTGAGGAAGTCTTCATGACCTGCGCCGGTCGGCTGGCCAGCGTGCAGGCCACCGGCGGTGGAGACCAGCACCACTTTCTTGTTGCCGCACAGGCCTTCCGGGCCGGCTTCGGTGTAACGGAAGGTCTTGCCGGCTACGGCAACGCGGTCGATCCAGGCCTTGAGCTGGGTCGGCACGCTGAAGTTGTACATTGGCGCGCCAATCACCACGGCGTCAGCAGCGAGGAATTCGTCCAGGGTTTCGGCGCTCAGCTTGGCCTCGAAGGCCTGGGCGGCGTCACGGGCTTCTTCCGGGGTGCCGGCAGCCACCAGGGTAGCGGACGAGAAGTGGGCGATGGCGTCTGCGGCCAGGTCACGGTAGACCACTTCGATGCTTGGGTCTGCGGCTTTCCAGGCTTCGACCACTTCGCGGCTCAGTTGGCGAGAGGCGGAATTGTCGCCCAGGATGCTCGAATCGATATGCAACAGTTTCATGGGACTCTCCTGTGATTGAAGACCGCGGCGGTGGGCGATCACGATGGAGAGAATCCTACCGGGGTGGCGAATAGCTGATAAGTCGGTAAAAATGCGTCAGTTTGTCCCACAGATAGAACAGTGAGACCCTTCGATGCAAGACCTCAATGACCTCTTCTATTTTGCCCAGGTGGTCGAAGCCGGCGGTTTTGCTGCTGCCGGGCGCCAGTTGGGCATCCCCAAGTCGCGCCTTTCGCGGCGCATAGCCGAACTGGAGGAACGCCTCGGCACCCGCTTGCTACAGCGCACCACACGCCAGCTCAAGCTGACGGCCGTCGGTGAACGCTACCTGCACCATTGCCAGGCCATGCTGCTGGAGGCCGAGGCCGCCGATGAGGTGGTGGCAAGCATGAGCAGCGAGCCGCGCGGACGGCTGCGCGTGTCGTGCCCGGTGGCCCTGGCCCATGCGTTCCTGCCAGACATCATCAGCCGGTTTCTCGAGCAGTATCCACAGGTGCAACTGGACATGGTCCTGCTCAACCGCCGTGTCGACCTGATTTCCGAAGGCATCGACGTGGCCCTGCGCGTACGCGACCTGGGCGACGAGGACCCGGCGCTGGTCACCCGCCGGCTGCGCCAGGCACAGATGCAGCTGGTGGCAGCGCCGGGCTTTGCCGACCATCTGCGCGACCCCGCCGAGTTGGCCACGTTGCCCGTGCTGGGTGCCGCCGAAGCTGATCGACTGGTGCACTTTCGCTTGTTCGGGCCCAATGGCCGGCAACAGGAAATCGCCCTCGAGCCACGCCTGGCGATTGACGATTTTGTCGTGCGCAACGCTGCCGTGCGCGCCGGGCTGGGTTTTACCGCCTTGCCCAGCATGTTCTGCGAAGAGGAACTGGAGCGCGGCGAGCTGGTGAAGCTGCTACCGGACTGGTCATTGCCAGGCGGTTACCTGCAGGCGGTCTACCCTCATCGACGAGGCTTGTTACCGGCCGTGCGGGCATGGATAGACCACCTGGCGGCGTCATTCGAAGCGTGTGGGGAGCGTTATGTCTAGGCAGAAGATCAGCGAAGACCAGGTGGCGGCGTTCTGCCTGGGCCTGCCGGGTGCGCGGGAAGACTACAAATGGGGCGGTATCCGGGTGTTCTCCGTGGCCGGCAACAAGATGTTCGCGGTACTCGACCTGGCTGGGGCGGGGTTATCGTTCAAGGTGGCCGATGAGCTGTTTCTGGGCTATTGCGACCGGCCTGGCGTGCGGCCAGCGCCTTATCTGGCACGAGCGAAGTGGATCAGCATGGCCACCCCCTACCCCATGGGCCGGGATGAGCTGTGCGACCTGCTGCAGCGCTCGCACCAGCTGGTGGTGCGACGGCTGCCAAAACGGTTGCAGGTTGGCCTGCTGGACTGATCAGCTGAACGGCAGGAAACGGCTGCCCAGGAACAGGTAGTCGAGCCAGAACACCTGGTGCAGCAGCACGATGCCCCAGAACACAAGCTGGAAGGACAGTTTGCGCGTCTTGTGCCGGAACAGCTGCTGGGCAACCAGCGCGCCGGGCCAGCCGCCCAGCAACTCGCTGGCATGCAGAACCTTTTCTGGCGTGCGCCAGGCATCGCCCTGGGCTTGGCGCTTGTCCTGCCAGTACAGCAGGAGGCTGATCAGGCTGGCCAGCGGGTACATCGCCAGTGGCACCCAACTCTGCCCGCTCCAGCCCATATTGGCCGCGCCAAGCCCCGGCAACAGGCACAGCACCGCCAGCAGCAACAGTTTCAGGCGTGCATTGCGCACGCCCTGTGTGCGTTCGGCGCCGCGTGGCGCCGTGCTCTGTGCCCGCGCCATGTCAGCTGTGCGCCGTCGACCAGTCCACCCAGCCGAACTGCCAGGTCGCCAGAATCAGCAGACCAAAGACGATGCGGTACCAGGCAAAGGCCGCGTAGCTGTGGTTGGCGATGAACTTCAGCAGCGCGCGAACGGCAATCATCGCGAAGATGAACGAAGTCACGAAGCCGAGGGCGAATACCGGCAGGTCGCTCGGTTCGAACAGGTGGCGGTATTTGTAGCCCGAGTACACCGCTGCACCGACCATGGTCGGCATCGCCAGGAAGAACGAGAATTCGGTAGCTGCCTTGCGCGACAGGCCGAACAGCAGGCCGCCGATGATGGTGGAACCGGAGCGCGAGGTGCCCGGGATCATCGCCAGGCACTGCACGAAACCGATCTTCAGGGCATGGGTCCAGCGCATGTCGTCGACGTGGTCGACTGCCACGGTGTGCTGGCGACGCTCAGCCCAGAGCATGATCACGCCACCAATCACCAGCGCCGTGGCCACGGTGATCGGGTTGAACAGGTATTCGTGAATCAGGTCGGCGAACAGCACGCCCAGCACCACCGCCGGCATGAACGCCAGCAACAGGTTACCGGTGAAGCGCCGAGCCTTCGGCTGGCTGGCCAGGCCGAACACCACTTCGAGGATCTTGCCGCGGAACTCCCACACCACCGCAAGGATCGCCGCCAGTTGAATGATGATGTTGAACGCCATGGCCCGTTCGCCACCAAACCCTATCAGGTCGGCGACGATAATCTGGTGGCCGGTACTGGAAATGGGCAGAAACTCCGTGAGCCCCTCGACCACACCTAAGATGATTGCCTGGAAGGCAGTCCAAAAATCCATTATTCCCCCGATGAAGCACTGCTGCTTGCAGGCCTCTTGTTCTTGGTTTGCTTGTGATTACCGCTCGCGGCGCGGCCTTTTTACAGCGACTGCCGGCGCCGGCGCCAGTGGAAAAGTTCACCCCGGCTAAAGGTTTCATCTTGCCCGGCCGAGATCCTATCAAAGCGGCAAGGCAAAGGCTCGTGCGGCCCGTGGCAGAGTAGCCAATAACTAGCACTTAGCCATTAGTCGAGTGCCTGCCGCCAGCAAAGCGTGTTTGGATGCACCTGAATAAAAAGAACAATGCAGGAGTGGGTTCAATGAAGGCATTGCGGTCGATGTCGATCAGCCGTCGTCTATGGCTGATTCTGGTGGTTGCGGTGGGCATGCTGGTGGTGCTCGGCCTGCTGATGCTGCGCCAGATCCATGGCGACTTGTACCAGGCCAAGGCGGAAAAGACCCGCCACGTGGTGCAGACCGCCGCTGGCGTGCTGGCCTATTACCAGGGCCTGGAGGCCGCCGGTACGCTCAGCCGCGAGGCAGCCCAGCAGCAGGCCCTGCAAGTGGTGCGGGCGCTGCGCTACGACCAGAACGACTATTTCTGGATCAACGACCTGGGGCCGAAGATGATCATGCATCCGGCCAACCCCAAGCTCGATGGCCAGGACCTCTCCGCCATTCGCGACCCGGACGGCTTCGCCGTGTTCAACGAGATGGTTGCCCTCGCCCGCACCCAGGGCGCCGGCCCGGTCGACTACCGCTGGCCCAAGCCGGGCGCCAGCGAGCCGGTGGCCAAAACCTCCTATATCCAGCTGTTCAAACCCTGGGGCTGGATCATCGGTTCCGGCGTCTACGTCGACGATGTGCAAGCCGAATTCGCCCGCCAGTTGCGTGATGCCTCGCTGGTAGGCCTGGCCATCGCCGTGCTGATGGCCCTGGTGGTCATGCTGATCGCCCGCAGCATTGCCCGCCCCCTGCAGGAAGCCGTGCAGGCCATGGGCAACATCGCCAGCGGCGAAAGCGACCTGACCCGCCGCCTGGATACCCACGGCCGTGACGAGATCACCTGCCTGGGCCAGCACTTCAACCAGTTCAACGGCAAACTGCAAGGGGTGGTCGGCCAGCTTCAGGGCGCGGCCCACGCCCTGGCGCAGTCGGCCGGGCACGTCGGCGACAATGCCGGCGCCGCACAGCAGCGCAGCGCCCAGCAGTCCCTGCAGATGGACCAGGTGGCGACGGCGGTCAACGAAGTGACCTACGCCGTGCAGGACGTGGCCAAGACCGCCGAACAGGCGGCCGGTGAGATGCGCGCCGCGCAGCAGCAGGTGGAGCACGGCCAGCAGGCCATTCACGGCAGCCTGCAGCAGATCGACCGCCTCTCGGCGACCATCGACCAGGCCGTGCAGGTGATCCGTGATCTGGCCGGGCACAGCACCAAGATTGGCGGTGTGCTGGAGGTGATCCGCGCCATCGCCGAACAGACCAACCTGCTCGCCCTCAACGCTGCCATCGAAGCGGCTCGCGCCGGCGAACAGGGCCGCGGCTTCGCCGTGGTCGCCGACGAGGTACGCCTGCTGGCGCAACGTACCGCGCAGTCGACGGCCGAAATCCACACCATGATCGAGCACCTGCAAGGCCAGTCCGATGCCGCTGTCAAAGCCATCGACACCAGCAGCGAGGCCTCGCGCCAGACCGTGCAGCAAGCCCGTGAGGCCGGTTCCAGCCTCAATGCCATCAGCCAGGCGCTGCACAGCCTCACCGCCCTCAACGCCTCGATCGCCAGTGCCACCTTGCAGCAGTCGCATGTGGTCGAGGAAATCAACCGCAATGTGCTGGACACTGCCGGCTTGTCGCAACAGACCGCCGATGCCGCACGCCAGTCCAGCGACGCCGGCATGGCCCTGGGGCAACTGAGTCAAGAGCTTGAACAGCTATTGCGCCAGTTCCGGGTCTGAACCGGCTGTCATCACCGGCCCGTGAGCGGGCCGGTGCGGGGTACGCGCTACACCTCCCGTCCTGCACACGCTACAATCGCCGCCCTTTGCCAACCAAGGATCGCCGATGTCCGGCCTCGAACTCATCGCCGCCGTGCTCGGCGTCACCGCCGTGTGGCTTACCGTCAAACAGAACGCCTGGTGCTGGCCAATCGGCCTGGTCATGGTGCTGATCTATGGTTGGCTGTTCTACGAGGTGAAGCTGTACTCGGGCATGCTGCTGCAGCTGGCCTACGCCGTGCTGCAGCTGTACGGCTGGTGGCAGTGGAAGCGCCCGGACCGGGTCGAGGACGCTCGCCAGGTCTCGCGCCTGCCAACCTGGGCGCTGCTCGGCGGCTTGCTGGCGGGGCTGCTGCTGAGCGTGGCACTCGGTGCGGCGATGGCCGGCTGGACCGATGCCGCCCTGCCCTGGCTGGATGCCACGTTGACCGGTTTCAGCCTGGTCGCGCAACTGTGGATGGCGCAGAAGCGCGTGCAATGCTGGCCGCTGTGGATCGTGGTGGATGTGGCCTATGTCGGCCAGTACCTGCACCAGCAACTGTATTTCACCGCCGGTTTCTTTGCCGTACTGACCCTGATCGCGGTCCGCGGCTGGCTGGAATGGCGCCGTGCCCCGGCCCTGGTGCAAGCATGAAAGTCCTGGTGCTGTGCGGCCCCGAATCCAGCGGCAAAAGCTGGCTAAGCGGTGAAATCCAGGCGCATTTCGGCGGCATCGTGGTGGCCGAATACGTGCGTCACTTCATCGACCAGGAGCGCCGCGACACCTGCTATGCCGATATCCCCACCATCGCCCGCGGCCAACTGGCCTGGGAAGACCAGGCCCGCCGGCAGGCACCTGAGCTGCTGATCCTCGATACCCACCTGCTCAGCAACATGCTGTGGAGCCGCGCCCTGTTCGACGCTTGCCCGCCCTGGCTGGAACAGGCTTTGCTTGCCCGTCATTACGACCTGCACCTGCTGCTCAGCCCGCAAGGGGTGGGCTGGGTCGCCGATGGTCAGCGCAGCCAGCCGGCGCTTGCCGACCGCCAGGTGTTTTTCGATGACAGCCGCCGCTGGCTGGAGCGCCATGGGCAACCGCTGCAGCTCATCGAAGGTGACTGGCCGCAACGCAGCGCGACCGCCCTGCTAGCGGTTCAGCGGCTGCTGCAAGGAAAACCCCCGCTCTGCCCCACCGAGTGTTAACCCCATGACACACCCGACTTAGGCCAAGCCCCCGTTTCTGCGGGCTCCCAGCCATTTGTGGGGGCAGTGTCAAGGTTGTGAAACATTCGTGAAAAACGCCCTTCGGCTAACGCAAATGCCGGGCCAAACGCCCAGTCACCGAAAACCTGTCTCAGCGCTGTTACAGCAAATTGCAAGCTAGTTCAGGCAATGCGCTCAACCTGCTGATTTTCAACAGTTATCCAAATACGGCACGGCTTTCGCTCTCCTCCTTCGCACCGCTGCACAAGACCAGCGCACGAAGAAGGAGTAGCCGTCATGGGGAAACTGGATAGAGGCGTCTTTCGCCTGCTGCTGGTCAGTTGTGCACTCGGTTCGGCGCTGCCCGCACAGGCCGATAACGGCATCATCGTGATCACCCGCGATGTGCAACCGCGCATGGCCATTCGTGCGCCCCTGGCGCCCGACCCCTACCCCACCACCGCCAATGCCAACCCCGCCCCGCAAGTGCTCAAGCAGACCAACGAGTTGAGCGATGGCGACTTCGCCAGCATCACCAGCGGCACCGGGATTTCCTCGCTGATCACCCAGCAGACCGACAACCTCGGCGGCCACATCGGCAACCAGACGCAGCTGTCGAACCAGGCTGCTGGCCGAGGCACCGGTTCGGGCAACGGCATTTCCAACATGGTCAATTCGAGCGTCCAGCGCGGTCTTGCCCCACTGCAGATCCTCACCGGAGGCAAATGAGATGAGGCAGACGCTGTTTATCCTGGCCCTGTTGAGCAGTGCCTCGGCGCTGGCGCAATCACCAATACCCTCGCCGGTCCCGGTGATCAACGATGCCACCATCGACAATTCCGGCGCGCGGTACCAAGGCAACTTCAGCGTCAACCAGGCCGCAGGCGATGGCCAGCAACAAGCCAACGCCCGGGCGATCGCCACCGGCCACGAGGCCGCCGCGACCACGCAGATCCGCCAACGCCAGCTGTCGATTGTCGACCCCAACATGGGCGCCAGCGCCAGCATCCAGGGCAGCGCCTTCAGCCATGGCAGCGGCGCATTGGGGGTCAACCAGAGCGCCGGCGCTGCCACCCAGCAGGCCAATGCCCTGCGCATCAGCATCAGTACACAACCGCAAAGCATCGATGACAGCGTCCTGCTGCAACAGAACGTGGCGCTGATCAACAGCTCCGATCCATCTGATACCTCACCCGGCTATCGCCATGTCACCACCGGTGACCAGGCATTCACCGGTAGCCGCGGGGTCATCCAGCTGAATCAGAGCGCCGGGGTGGGCAACCAGACGGCAAACACCCTGAGCGTAAGGGTCGCGAACTGACCCAGATCCAGATAGGTACAGGTAAGAACAACACTTAACCTAAAGACGGAGAAACACCATGAAACCCTCGATGGCAATCAAGCCTCTGGTTTTCGCAATTGCTGCGGTCATGGCTGTTGCTGCACAAGCGGATCAGAATAATCGTCGCGGACACGACAACCACAATAACCACCACCGGCAAATGGACAAGGCGGTCTACACCAACGCCTCTGCCACTGCCACTGATTCCCAAAGAAGCACTGGCAACACCATCACTAACCAAGGCACCATCAACGAAGCCGAGATGAGCAGCTCCGGTGCTGGCGCCAGCGGCAACGTGGGCGTCAACGTGGCGGCCGGTAACGGCAACCAACAGGACAACGCCGCGGCTATTGCCAACACTTCGTCCAACAATGCCGACATCGACAACAGCTTCGTCTTCGGCACCGCCACCGCGAACGCTGAAGTGACCCAGCGCAGCAACAACAACACCGTCCACAACTGGTCGACCCAAAGCTCCGCCGTCATGAGTGGCTCGGCCGACGGCAGCAGCGGCAACATTGGTATCAACATTGCTGGCGGCGACCTGAACCAGCAGAAAAATACCATGGCCATCGCCAACAACGCCGCGCCTATCGGTAACTCCAGCGCCACTGCTTCGGCCGATCAGAACGGCCCTGGCCTGACGGTGGACAACCGTGCCGACCGCACCTACCGGGTCGATACGCTGACCTTTACCACTTCTTCGAGTGGTTCGGCTTCGCGTAGCGGTTCGTTCGATGCCAACGTCGACAAGAGCTCCAGTTCGAGCTACAGCGCATCGGGCAGCCAGAGTGCCAGCGCCAGCGGCAGCAAAAGCAGCAGCTCCAGCGGTTCTACCAGCATGACCGCCAGCGGCTCCAACAGCAGCAGCTCCAGCGGCAGCAACAGCATGAATGCCAGTGGTTCCAACAACTGGGCTGCAAACGGAAGCTCTAGCCGCGACCACAGCTCGTCGTCCAACACCACGGTCAGCGCATCGCTCGATGCCAACGCCAATGGCAGCGCGTCGTCGTCGGAAACCTTCGGCAACTTCACCCGCTCGCGCAGCTCCGACTTCGATGCGTCGCTCAGTGCTTCGCTCGATGCATCGGTTGACAAGTCGCATCAGTCGGCCAGCAACTCGTCGTTCGACAAGTCGCTGAGCTCGTCCTTCGACAAGTCCTATGACTCCTCGTATGACCGTAGCCATGACTCGTCCTATGACAAGTCTCGCGATACCTCCTACGAGAAGGCCAACGCATCGGCATGGGAAAAAGCCAGTGCATCGGCCTACGAGAAAGCTGGCGAGAAAGCGTCGCAATCCTCGGACAGCATCTCGAAGAGCTTCAGCGAGTCTAGCGAGTATGCCCTGAGCAACACCGTATCGTTCCAAGTGCTGACCCCGACCGGCTGGGCCAACCCTGTGACCAACACCGCCACCCTGAGTGGCTCGGTGAACGGTGGCAGCGGCAACCTGGGCGTGAACGTGGCGGCAGGTGTCGGCAACCAGCAAAGCAACTCGCTGGCCATCTCCAACACCTCGATGTAACCACTGCGGTCTGGAGGCTCCCTTCGGGGAGCCTCTTTCTAACAAGAAAAGGCAGGGGGCGTCGAACATGCGCATTATCGCCTTGGCAATTCTGCTGTGCATCGCCAGTGTCGGCGAAGCCTCGCAGATGCCGTTGTCCGTGCTGCCGGGTGGTGCGGTGATCTACAAACCGGTCCAGAGCATCCGCGAGCGCAAATTCGCCGACCTGGTCCAGCAAAAAACCGACTTCAGCTGTGGTGCGGCATCCTTGGCCACCATCCTGCGCCAGGCCTACTGGCTGGACGTGGATGAAACCCAGGTCATCGAGGGCATGCTGGCCCACGCCAACGAGGATCTGGTCCGTACGCAAGGCTTCTCGATGCTCGACATGAAAAAATATGTGGAAAGCCTGGGCATGCGTGCGCGCGGCTACAAGGTAGCCCCCGACACCCTGCACAGCATCCGCATCCCGGTGGTCGTGCTGATGGACATCCGCGGCTACAAGCACTTCGTGGTGATGCAGAAGGTCGACCGAGGCTGGGTGTACATCGGTGACCCGGTACTAGGCCACAAACGTTTCAAGCTCGATGATTTCGTCAAAGGCTGGAACGGCATCATTTTCGCCGTCATCGGCAAGGGCTATGACAAGAACAACATCCTGCTCGACCCGCCGCTTCCGCTTAGCGCGAAGAACCGCATCAGTAATTTCACGCCGGTGCCGGACGCGGAGTTGATGGACTTCGGTTTCATTCAAAGCGACTTCTTCTAACGACTTTCTTTCAATGACGTAGGGCAAGACGCTCAGGGAGCACCCATGAAGACTTCCCTCTGGCTGGCAGTGGTTTGCCTGGCCGCCAGCCTGCCAACCCATGCAGAAACGTTCAAACCGATCGAATTGAAGGATCAGGAGCTGGCCAACCTGCGCGGCCGCTACGTGATGCCAGGGCGGATCGTGAGCTTTGGCATCGTCATGACCAGCACCTGGCAGAACGCCAACGGCGAAGTAATTGGCGCGACTTCGGCGATGCAGGTTCAGCAATCGACCATCAAGCCGCAGTTCTATGTCTCGATGATCAATGAAAAAGGCACGGGCAGCTCACAGACCAGCAGCACCGGCACCGGCACCGTAAGTGGCGGCGGCGGGCTCAACACCACCCAGGGCGTGACCCAGGTGGTACGTGCTGCCGGTGACTTCAACACGGCCAACAACAATGTCGACATCAACGTCAGCAAAGGCAACGAAGCGCCCGCCGGGCAACCGCAGGGCCAGGCCCTGGCTGCTGGCTCCACACTAGTCGGGAGCAACGGCGCGGGCTCGTTGAGCGTGTCGTCAACAGGTACTGGCGTGCAGATGAATATCGTCGCCAACGGCAACCAAGGCAATTCTACGCAAAGCCTGGGCCAAGGTGGGCTGATGCAGAACACCACCCTGCTCGGTGCCAGCAACCGTGTCAGCAACCTGACATCACTCAATGTGGTGCTGCGCGACAGTGCGCCCATGGCAGGTTCGGTGAGCGCCAATCTTGAGCAGCTCAAAGGCATTCGCAATCTCGGATACTGATCTACGCTCAAGTCTCATCGTATATGTAGTCAGAAGGGACGGCTAACCATGCACCGTTTGTTGACGTTCAGAGCTATCGTTTGTTTAACAACACTGGCCCCGGCCACTCTGCTACAGGCGGCAACCGACCCTCAGGTCGAAGCACTCAAACAGGAACTGATTGCGCTGAAACAGCGCTACGAAGCCCAACAGAACGCACTGATGGTGCTTGAACAGCGGCTCAAGCAGGTCGAGGAGGCCCCCGCACAGCCGCAACCGAAGCGCCTGACCAAGTCCCCCGCCGAGGGGGTGAAAGGCGGCCAGACCGTGGCCACCGGCACACCAGGCAGCAGCGGCGCCTCTTACGGGCAGTCACTGCAGGACAACTCGGAGCCGGCGCAGAGCGTGTCCAACCTGTATGACGAAGCCAGCGGCTTCTTCGGTGGCGGCAAGTTCAGCGTCGAAACCGGGCTGACCTACACCCATTACGACACCCGCGCCCTGGTGCTCAACGGGTTTCTGGCGCTGGACTCGATCTTCCTCGGCAACATCAACATCGACCGCATCAAGGCGGACAACTGGACCCTGGACCTGACGGCGCGCTACAACGTCGACCAGCGTTGGCAGTTCGACATCAACGTGCCCATCGTCTACCGCGATTCCACCTACTCGTCCGGTGGGGCAGGCGGCGCTGCCGGCACCACGTCCGACGCATCGGTTACCCGCGACCCGACCATCGGCGACGTCAACTTCGGTATCGCCTACAAGTTCCTCGACGAGTCGGAGACCTGGCCAGATGCCGTTGCCACCTTGCGCGTCAAGGCGCCAACCGGCAAGGACCCATACGGCATCAAGCTGCAACAGGTGGCGGGCAACGACAACCTGTCGGTGCCTGAGGACCTGCCGACCGGCAACGGTGTGTGGGCCATTACCCCAGGCATCTCGCTGGTCAAGACCTTCGACCCGGCCGTGCTGTTCGGCAGCCTGTCGTACACCTACAACATGCAGGACTCGTTCAGCGACATAAGCCCGCAGGTCAATACCAAGGTGCCGGGGGACGTGAAACTGGGCGATTCCTGGCAGATCGGCGGTGGTATTGCCTTCGCCCTCAACGAGAAGATGAGTATGTCGTTCTCGGTCACCGATCAATTTGCCCGCAAGAGCAAGATCAGGCCTGACGGCAGCGATTGGCAATCGATCACCAACAGCGACTATAACGCGGCCAACTTCAACGTCGGCCTGACCTTTGCTGCCTCCAACAACCTGACAATCGTGCCGAACTTGTCGATCGGCCTGACAGACGATGCACCGGACTTTTCCTTCAGCCTGAAGTTCCCGTATTACTTCTGACATCCGGGGCGCATTGCGCCCCAATTGGTTACCAACCTTGTAGCCAACGGCTTTCCGGGTATCGGCCTGTTATCATCGCGCACAACTGTGTGACGATTTCATGGCAAGAAGGAAAGTTTTCGTGAAGAACCTGCAAGGCCCACCACGCACCCGGCTGCTCGCCCTGGCAACACTGGTGCTGGTGATCCCTCTGGTTGTGCGCGCGGTGCTGGGCTGGTCCAGCCCGTATGGCTATCTGTCGGACCTGGCGCTGGGCAGCCTGCTGATATTGCTGTTGCAGCGCCGCACGTGGTGGCTGGCGCTGCCGGTGCTGCTGGCCTGGGCCGCGCTGTGGGTGGCTTCGGCGGAGCTGGTCAGCGCCGTTGGCAGGCTGCCCAACAGTGCCGACCTGAGCTATCTGTTCGACCCGCAGTTCATGGAGAACTCCACGGGCGGCGGCCTGGCCCATGCCTGGTTGCCCCTGTTGCTGGCAGGCGGCCTGCTGGCCTGGCTGGGGAGCGCCTGGCGCAGCCGCAAGCAGCCTGGCGCGAAGTTCGCGCGCAAGGCCTGGGCCATCCCGGCACTGCTGTTCGCTGCCCACTGGGGCAGCCAGCACCTGGCACCCAGCGACGCTGACCAGTGGCGCCAATACAACCTTGCTCATCAGTTGCTGTCCGCCGCCGCCAGTGACCTGCAGCGCCAGGCCCAGTACTGGGCCGGTCAGGCGCCCACGGTCACACCGCTGCCAAGTGCCGGCCTGACCCAGCATGACCTGAGCGGGCAAAAGCTGCTGGCAGCGCCAGGCCGTGCCCGCAACCTGCTGGTGATTACCCTCGAAGGCATCCCGGGCGCTTATGTGCGCCCCAACCGCCAGGCCCTGCACAGCCGTTTTGACGAAGAGCTGATGCCCAAGCTCAGCCACTGGGCGGAACGTGGCATGAACACCCCGGACTACGTATTGCATACGCACCAGACCATCCGCGGCTTGTATGCGATGCTGTGCGGCGACTACGACAAGCTGGCCAACGGCACGCCGAAGGGGGTCGAACTGCTCACCCAGCAGCAGCGCAACCAGGCCTGCCTGCCGGCACAGCTGCGCCAGGCCGGCTTCACCACTCACTACCTGCAAGGTGCGGGCCTGCGCTTCATGGCCAAGGACCGGATCATGCCGCACATCGGCTTTGACTCGGTGCACGGGCTGGAGTGGTTCAGCAACCAGAACTACCTGGAATTCCCTTGGGGCAAGGACGATCGGGCCTTCTTTGAAGGCGCCCTGGATTACGTCGGCCAGTTGCGCCAGCAAGACCACCCGTGGATGCTCACCTTGCTGACCGTGGGCACCCACCAGCCCTACTCCGCTCCCGACGACTATCTGCAGCGCTACGACAGCGCCAAGCAAGCGGCGGTCGCCTACCTTGATGATGCGATCGGCGCCTTCCTCGACAACCTCGAACGCCAGGGCGTACTCAAGGACACCCTGGTGGTGATTACCTCGGACGAATCCCACGGTATCGATGGGGTGCGCTTGGCCTCGTCCTGGGGCTTCAACCTGACCCTGGCACCGGAGCAGGCGCAACTACCGCGCATCAAGAGCGGTACCTACGGCCACATCGACCTGGCCACCTCCCTGCTCGACTACTTTGCCCTGCCGATCCCGGTCGCCCTTGGCGGGCGCTCGCTGTACCGCGATTACGACAGCGGCCGGGAGATGATTTCCTACACCAACGGCATGCTGCGCTACCACGATGGCAAGGGCATCTTCACTGAATGCGACTTCCAGCAGCGCTGCCGTCGCTACGACAGCCCGGGGTTCATCGCCGATAAGGCCCGCTACCTCGGCCCTGGCGACAGCAGCCTCGGCGCACAGATCGGCGCGCTGGCCGGTGTGCTCGACCAGTCCCTGCTGCAGACGCCGCTGAACCTGCGTTACCAGTTCGGTGGCCCGTCCGCCATTCAGTTGCAGGCGCGCATCCGCGATGACTGGGCAGACAACCTGATCGGCGCGCAGTATCTGGAAATGCCCGAGGGTTCGCACACTCGGGTGCGGGTCAAGGTGCGCTCGCTGGACCCGCAGCACGCGGCCTACATCCAGCTCAAGGCCAAGGAGCTGGAGCAGGACGTGCCGCTGGGGTTGCCCGAGGAGATCCGGGTGACAGCCGAGCAACCGCTGGAAATGGAATTCGGCTTCGATAACCCGACGATGCGCAAGGCGTTTTCGTTCCACTTGCTCGGTTACGGTGGCGGCGAGGTCGAGGTCAGTGATTTCAGCGTAATTACCGCGCTACCGGGCGAGCAAGAGCCCCCTGAGGATTTGTCTGACGGGCATATCGCCCATTCCAGTTGATCAGCGGATCTGGTGCTTGTGCAGCAGCCGGTAGAACGTCGGCCGTGATACGCCAAGCACCTTCGCGGCAATACTCATGTTGTTGCTGTGCCGGTCCAACACATCGCACAGCGCCTGGCGCTCAGCCCGGTGCTTGTAGTCTTCCAGGGTGCCCAACGACTGCTCTTCCTGCTCCAGGCCCTGCAGGCCAAGGTCCTGGGCTTCGATCTGGCGCCCTTCGGCCAGCACCAGCCCACGCCTTACCCGGTTGGCCAGCTCACGTACGTTGCCTGGCCAGTTGTGGCGCCCCATCGCTGCCAACGCATGATCGCTGAATGACCGCGGCCTGCGGCCTGTTTCGAGGCTGTAGAAGTGCGAAAAGTGGTTGGCCAGCATCGACAGGTCGCCATGCCGGTCACGCAACGGTGCAGTCACCACCTGCAGCACGTTAAGCCGGTAGTACAGGTCTTCACGAAAGCGCCCCTGTTCGATGGCTTTTTCAAGGTCCACATGGGTTGCCGCCAGTACCCGCACGTCGACCGGTATCGGCTGGCTTCCACCTACCCGCTCGATGTGTTTTTCCTGCAGGAAACGCAGTAAGTTGGCCTGCAACTCCAGCGGCAGGTCGCCAATTTCGTCGAGGAACAAGGTGCCGCCATGGGCCGCCTCGATCCGCCCCACCTTGCGCTGATGGGCACCGGTAAAGGCACCTTTTTCATGCCCGAACAACTCGGACTGGATCAGGTTCTCAGGTATCGCCCCGCAGTTGATGGCGATAAACGGCATTTCGCTGCGCTGTGACTGCCGGTGCAACGTACGCGCCACCAGCTCCTTGCCGGTACCGCTCTCACCGCGGATCAGCACAGGGGATTCGGTAGGCGCCAGCTTGCCGAGCAACTTGCGCAATTCCAGGATCGGCCGGCTGTCACCGAGCAGCTCATGTTCCAGCCCATCCACCCTCACCGTGCCCTTGCCGCGCAAGCGGGCCATGCCGAACGCACGCCCCAGCGTCACCAGCACGCGGGAAAAGTCGAACGGCAAGGTATGAAAGTCGAAAAACCACTCGCAGACAAAATCACCCACATTCTGCATGCGCAACTGCTCGGCGTTGAGCACGGCAATCCACTCGGTATTGCTGCGCTTGATCATGTCCTTGACCGCGTCCGGATGCCTCAGGTGCGAGGCCTGCAGGCGCAACACGCCGATATCGCAACGGTGCTCCAGGGCCTGATCCAGGCCACAGCTGTGAACCTCCCAACCGGCACTCTCAAGGCCGGGTAACAGACGGTGGCAATCGTCGCAGGGGTCGACGATGAGCAAGCGACGAAGAGCGGCAGTCTCGTGCATGACCGTTCCTTGGCGCCAATTGTTGGTTTTTTACGAGAAAACAGTAAGTTGCGGCGCCGAATTAACAGTAGCAACGAACTTGACGCTACCCACGACCGTCTGTCTGCCGGTTTCTGCACGGCCAAACCCGGTCGGGAATTTTTCATATTAATTGGCGTCACAGCCGGCGCTGGGAAACAAAAAATGTGTAACCGGCAAAAAATTTACACGCGCTGTGTGACTTCACCCCTAACTTGGAGCATCAGTACGAGTAACCCCGCGCTGCGGATCGCGATAACACCTGAAGCGACGTAGCAGTTACGCGGACCTAATTTAGATGTTTGGGACCATAGAGAGACCGAACCATGAATGCACCGCTGCGTGTCAACGAGGCACTGCTGATTGCCGACCACGCGTTCGAACCCTTCCAGTGCGTTGCCTGGGATGCGCCCAACGGTACTGGCGAACTGAGCCTGGCGGTGATCGACCGGACCAGCACCCGTATCGGCAGCAAACAAGTATCGTCGCGTATCTATTCGGACCCTGCGCAATGGGCCAGCCTGATCGAGGAAGTGCGCGCCGAACTGTGCCAGAAAGGTTATGACCTGCAGCCTTGGTCAATGCCAAAGTAATAGCGCTGCGTCCTTGCAAGTGCGTGCCCGGCACGCACTTGCACAACTTCCCAATGGCCTGCCCGGCAACTTTCTTATTGCGACATAGTGTCGCGCCCCTCCCTTCCCGCCTAACTCACTCCGTGACCTTGAATTGCTCAAGATGCTGATAGACGGCTTGTAGTTGCGTGGCCAACTGTTGTGCCCGGCCCAGGCGAACTGGCGCCAATTCCATGTCCACCAACACGGTTGCGCAAGGCATGGGGTGCACGGCATTCCAGCGTTGCAGGCGACCATCGGTGAAGACCAGGCAGCGCTGCATCTCATGGGGATGGGCTTTCTGCCGGGCCTGCAGCCAGCGCCGTGCCTGCTCAAGCGCCGCGATCAACGGCGTTCCGCCGCCCGAACCCAAGGCTTGCAACCAGGGCTGCAGGCTTGCCGAAGCCTTGAGGCCATGGCGCTGCCATTGCGGTGTAGCACCGCTGGCCGTCAGCAGGGCAAGACGGGCGCGTTGCCGATAGGCCTGGTCGAACAACTCGGCCAGCAGGCCTTTGCACTGCGCCAGGGCCTGATGGCGCCGCGTCGAAGCCGAAGCATCGACGATCACCAGCCACAGTTCATTGGCCTGGGCCTGGCGCTGCTGCCAGCAAAGGTCCTGGCGCAGCTTCGGGCGCCCCTTGAGCAAGGTCGGCAGCCAGGCCACCCGGCCAGAGGATGCCGCACGGGCGCGGCCACGGCTGGCACCTGCCAGTTTGCCGACACGGGGCATGGCATCCGCCCCCCTCAAACCTGGCGGGCGGATGCTCAGGGCTTTTTTGCCCAGTTCGGCACCTCTCGCCGCGCGCCGCTGCTCACGGGCTGCGCGGGTAGCGCGCCCCAATCGCCCTGCCCGCCCTCGCCCTGCCTGTCGCGGCCCTCCGCTGCACCGGGTGGCGCAGAGGCTGGCGCATCGGGCGCCGTACGCCGACGATGGCGCAAGGCGAATTCAGCCACAGCGTCGACATCCCCCTCTTCGATCACCTGGCCACCGCGCCAGGCGCAATGGGCACGGGCGGCGCGCAGCCAGACCAGGTCGGCACGCAGGCCATCGACGCCAGCGGCGAAACAACGCTCGGTGATCCAGGCCAGGGCTTGATCGTCCAGGGCAATCGCCGCCAGCCCTTGGCGCGCGGCCTGGCAGCGCTCGCGCAGTTGCGCCTGGGCACTGGCCCACTGCTCGCAGAACGCCTGCGGGTCGCTGTCGAAGGCCAACCGCCGGCGAATGATCTGCTGGCGCGCCGCCGGGGCTGGCAAGCCATCAAGCGCCACATTCAGGCCAAAACGGTCGAGCAGTTGCGGGCGCAACTCGCCTTCCTCGGGGTTCATGGTGCCGATCAGGACGAAACGGGCACTGTGCCGGTGGGAAATGCCGTCACGCTCGATGCGGTTGGTGCCACTGGCAGCCACATCCAGCAGCAGGTCGACCAAGGTGTCGGGCAGCAGGTTGACTTCATCGACATACAGCACGCCACCATCGGCCTGGGCCAGCACACCGGGAGAAAACTGCGCCTTGCCTTGGCCGAGCGCGGCATCCAGGTCCAGCGTCCCGATCAGACGCTCTTCACTCGCCCCCAGCGGCAAGGTCACGAACGGGCCCTCACCCAGCAGGTCGGCCAGGCCGCGAGCCAAGGTGCTCTTGGCCATGCCGCGCGGGCCTTCGATGAGCACACCACCGATCTTCGGGTCGATGGCCGTCAGGCACAGGGCCAGTTTGAGGTCTTCGGCACCGACCACGGCTGCCAGGGGGAATTGTACGGGTTCACTCATTTCAAGCCTGTTCCTCGCCGTCGAGCAACTGTTCCTCAAGCGCCTCGCGATAATCACCGGGGGCTTCCCAAAGCCCACGCTGCTGGGCTTCCAGCAAGCGTTCGGTGAGGTCGCGCAGGGCCTCGGGGTTGTGCTCGCGCATGAAGTCGCGGGTCGCCGGATCGAGCACGTAGGCATCGGCCAGCGACTGGTAGTGATGATCATCGATCAGGTGCGTGGTGGCATCGAAGGCGAACAGGTTGTCGACGGTCGCGGCCAGCTCGAACGCGCCCTTGTAGCCATGGCGTTTCGCCCCGTCGATCCATTTCGGGTTCAGGGCACGGGCACGGATCACGCGGTTGAGCTCTTCCTTCAAGGTACGGATGCGCGGCCGGTCGACCTGGCTGTGGTCGCCGTGGTAACTGGCCACTGCCCCGCCAGACAAGGTCTCCGACGCCGCCAGCATGCCGCCCTGGAACTGATAGTAATCATTGGAATCGAGCAGGTCGTGCTCGTGGTTGTCCTGGTTCTGCAACACCGCCTGCACCTGGCCCAGGCGCCGGGCGAACTGGGCGCGCGCCGGGGTACCTTCATCGCTGGCACCGTAGGCGTAGCCGCCATGGTTGAGGTACACCTCGGCGAGGTCGTCACGGCTGTGCCACAGGCGGCCATCGATGGCGTTCTGCACGCCGGCACCGTAGGCGCCAGGTTTGGCCCCGAACACCCGCCAGCCGGCCTGGCGCGCCGCCTGTTCGGCCTCCACGCCCTGCGCCTGCAGGCTGGCGCGTTCGTCACGCACCCGTGCGGCCAAGGGGTTGAGGTCGTCCGGCTCGTCCAGTGCCGCCACCGCCTGCACCGCGGCATCGAACAGGCGGATCAGGTTGCCGAAGGCATCGCGGAAGAAGCCCGAAACACGCAGTGTCACGTCCACCCGTGGGCGGTCGAGCAGGCTCAGTGGCAAAATCTCGAAGTCGTCGACCCGCTGGCTGCCGGTGGCCCACACCGGGCGCACGCCCATCAGCGCCATGGCCTGGGCGATGTCATCACCACCGGTGCGCATGGTTGCCGTACCCCACACCGACAAGCCCAGCTGGCGCAGGTGGTCGCCATGGTCCTGCAGGTGCCGTTCGAGGATCAGGTTGGCCGAGGCGAACCCCAGGCGCCAGGCCGTGGTGGTAGGCAGGTTGCGCACATCGACGGTGTAGAAGTTGCGCCCGGTGGGCAGCACATCCAGGCGGCCGCGGCTGGGTGCGCCGCTGGGGCCGGCCGGTACGAAACGCCCGGCCAGCGCGGCAAGCAGGCCATTGATTTCGGCAGCGCCGCACGCATCCAGGTCCGGCGCAACCTGCTCGCGCAGGGCGTTGATCACGTCGTGCACTGGCAGCCATTCGGGCTGTTCGGGCAGTGGCGCATGCCCCTCCAGTGCCTGCTCGATGATACCCAGCGCAAGCAACTCAAGGCGCTCGCGGGTATCGCCACAGGTGCGCCACGCGTCCTCGCTCACGGCTTGCAGCAGCGCCGGGCGCGGGCCTGACCAGGCCTCGCCAAGGTCGCAGTCAAGGGGATCGAAGCCCAGTGCCAGCGCCTTGCCCAGTGCCCGCAGCAAGCTGGCATTGCCGCCGCGGCCATCGCCACGCTCCACGCGCAGCAAGGCCAGCAAGGTATCGATGCGCAGGCGTGCCTGCGGCGACTGGCCGAATACATGCAGGCCATCACGAATCTGTGATTCCTTGAGGTCGCACAGGTAGGTGTCCAAGCGCGGCAGCCACACCGCGGCGTCGTCCAACTGGCCTTCCAGCTGCAACTCACGGTCGATATGGTTGGCCTTGACCAGCTCGAGAATGTCGCGCTGCAGCTCACGTGCGCGGCGCGGGTCGAGCAACTGGGCTTCGTAGAATTCGTCAGCCAGCTGTTCCAGGTGGCGCAATGGGCCATAGGTTTCGGCGCGGGTCAGCGGTGGCATCAGGTGATCGATGATCACCGCCTGGGTCCGGCGCTTGGCCTGGGCGCCTTCGCCCGGGTCGTTGACGATGAACGGGTAGATGTTCGGCAACGGGCCGAGCAACGCATCCGGCCAGCATTGTGCGGACAGGCCGACGCCCTTGCCGGGCAGCCATTCCAGGTTGCCGTGCTTGCCGACGTGGATGACGGCATCGGCAGCAAAGGCATGGCGCAGCCAGAAGTGAAACGCCAGGTAACCATGCGGCGGCACCAGGTCCGGGTCGTGGTACACCGCACTGGGGTCGACCTGGTAACCCCGCGCCGGCTGGATGCCGACGAAGGTCAGGCCAAAGCGCAGACCGGCCACCATCAGGCGGCCAGCGCGGTACATCGGGTCCTGCTCGGGTGGCCCCCAGCGCTCCAGCACGGCCCGGCGGTTGGCCTCGGGCAGGCGTTCGAACGCCGCGTGGTAGTCCGCCAGGCTCAGGCTCTGGGCGCAAGGGCGCTGGTCGAGGTGTTCAAGGTCGTTGGTGACGCCGCCGAGCAACTGATGAATCAGCTGCGTGCCGCTGCCTGGCAGCTGCGCAAGTGGGTAGCCCTCGGCCTGCAGTGCCTTGAGGATGTTCAGGGCAGCAGCCGGCGTGTCCAGGCCCACGCCATTGCCGATGCGGCCATCGCGGGTCGGGTAGTTGGCCAGCACCAGGGCCACACGCTTTTGCTCATTGGGCAGGCGCGCCAGTTCGACCCAGCGCCGTGCCAGCTCGGCGACGAAGTCCATGCGCTCGGGGTGAGCGCGGTAACAGACCACATCGGACTGGCTGCGCTCGCTGCGCCAGGCCATGTCCTTGAAGCTCACCGGGCGGGTAATGATGCGCCCGTCCAGTTCCGGCAAGGCGATGTGCATGGCCAGGTCACGGGCACCGAGGCCCTGCTCGCTGGCCTCCCAACCAGGTTGGTTGTCCTGCGCGCAGATGGCCTGCAGCACCGGGATGTCACGACGGAACGGCCGCAAATTGGGGCGCTCCGGGCTGGACAGGGCAAAACCTGTGGTGTTGATCAACACCTCGGCGCCCACTTCGTCCAGCCAGGCCTCGACCTGCTCCAGGCAGGCGCTTTCCTTGAGGCTGGCCACCGCGATGGGCAGCGGGTTGAGCCCGGCTGCCAGCAAGCGCTCGCAGAACACGTCGATGAATGCGGTATTGGCAGCCTGCAGATGCGAGCGATAGAACAGCAACGGGGCCACCGGGTATTCGGTGTTCCACTGACTGTACCAATCCTCGAGCAGCGCGCCTGGTTTGCGCGGGTGATACACCGAAGTCCGCGGCAAAGGCTGCGGTTCGTCCCACGGGTAATCGCGCCCCAGCCACTGATTGGCCAGGCATTTGAACAGGTTGACGGCATTGCGCTTGCCGCCCTGGCGCAGGTAATGCCAGAGGCGCTCGGCCGGCTCGCCGGTGACCGTGCCCAGGCCGGTAAGCTCTGGGTCCGGGCGGTCATCGCCGGGGACCAGGATCAACTGCACGCCCCGCGCCGCCAGCTCGACCAGCTGCTCGACGCCGTAGCGCCAGTAGCCGACACCACCGTGCAGCGACACCAGGATCACCTTGGCATGGCGCAGGACCTCGTCGACATACAGGTCCACCGAGGCATGGTTCTGCACCTGCATCGGGTTGGCCAGGCGCAGGCTAGGGAAGTCGTCTGGCAATTGCTCGGCGGTTTCGGCGAGCAATGCCAGATGCGAATCGCCGCTGCAGAGAATCACCAGGTCGGCGGGGGTCTGGCCGAGATCGGCGATGCTGTCGTCCGGCACGAAGCCGCCGGGCTGGGTCCGCAGCAGGTGCATGGGTCAGGCGCCCAGGGCCTGGCGCAGGCGCGCTTCCAGTTGCACGGCATCGAGGTCCTGGCCAATCAGCACCAGGCGGGTGATGCGTGGCTCGTCGGCGCGCCAGGCGCGGTCGAAGTGCTTGTCGAAACGGGTGCCCACGCCCTGTACCAGCAGGCGCATCGGCTTGCCGGGGATGGCCGCGAAACCTTTGGCACGCAGGATGCCGAACTCCACCACCAGCTGGGTCAGGGCATCGAGCAGCAGGCTTTCGTCGGCTTCGGGCAGGTCGATGGAGATCGAGTCGAAGGCGTCGTGGTCGTGATCGTCATGATCGTCGCCGTCATGGTGGGAATCATGATGGGTGCGACGGCCATCGATGTGCGCCTCGGCCTGCGCGCCCACGCCCAGCAGCACCTCCAGCGGCAGCCGGCCGCTGCTGGCTTCGATCACCTTGACGGCTGCTGGCAGCTCCTCGGCCACTTCGGCACGCACCTTGGCCAGGCCTTCGGCGTCGATCAGGTCGGCCTTGTTCAGCACCACCAGGTCGGCACTGGCCAGCTGGTCGGCGAACAGTTCGTGCAGCGGCGATTCGTGGTCCAGGTTGGGGTCGAGCTTGCGTTGCGCGTCGACCTGGTCCGGGTAGGCGGCGAAGGTGCCGGCGGCCACGGCCGGGCTGTCGACCACGGTAATGACTGCGTCGACGGTGCAGGCATTGCGGATTTCCGGCCACTGGAAGGCTTGCACCAAGGGTTTGGGCAGTGCCAGGCCGCTGGTTTCGATGAGGATGTGGTCGAGATCGCCGCGACGTGCAACCAGTTCGCGCATGACCGGGAAGAATTCTTCCTGCACCGTGCAGCACAGGCAGCCGTTGGCCAGTTCATAGACGCGGCCGCTGGCTTCTTCCTCGGTGCAGCCGATGCTGCATTGCTTGAGGATTTCGCCGTCGATGCCGAGCTCGCCGAATTCGTTGACGATGACCGCGATGCGGCGGCCTTGGGCGTTGTCGAGCATGTGGCGGAGCAAGGTGGTCTTGCCCGAGCCGAGGAAGCCGGTAACGATGGTGACGGGGAGCTTGGCCAGTGTTTTCATGTCGCGTTGCCCTTGGCAGGTTGGCGCGGGCACACGGGACGAGAGCCGCGGGCCAGGCCGGCCGGGCTTGTTCGCCACCGGATCACCCCGCCCGGTTGAAAGTCGAAATCGTCTCGAGGCAGGTCTCCTGGCTTGCACCGTGCCAGCGTTTCACAGAGGAGAAACTGGCGGGATGACGCCTTCCCGCGCGTTGGCGCAGTGGCTGTGTCGATCCGTGGTCGGTGCCTACAGTTGCGGGGGCAGCCGCGGCTTGTACCGCGTTCCCGTCTTAGCTTCGGCATGGCCGAAGAACCTCGAAGTCGCAAGGCTACGCGGGGGGTGGCGGGTGGTCAACTGGCAGGTGTCCGCCGACAGCCCTCACTGCGCCCCCCAAAGGAACCCGCACCATCCCCTGCTGCCTGATGCCTTACCGATATTTCAGCTTATCTATACAACACAATTGCCCCACAACTGCTGCCCCCTCAACACGGAGCCGGCATGAAGAAAAACCCGCTAAGCCAACGTAAGGACGATCACCTGGATATCGTGCTGACCACCAACACCACCCCACATGGCGTGGACCCAGGCTGGTCAGCACTGCGCTTCGAACATTGCGCATTGCCGGAAATGGCTCTGGACGACATAGACCTCAGCACCAACCTGTTCGGCTGTGCGCTACACGCCCCACTGCTGATCAGCTCCATGACCGGAGGCGCCGAACGCGCGCGCTTCATCAACCAGCACCTCGCCGAAGCCGCCCAGGCGCTTGGCATCGCCATGGGCGTCGGCTCGCAGCGGGTGAGCCTGCGTAGCGGCCAGGACCAGGGCCTGACCGGCGAGCTCCGACGCCTGGCACCGGATGTGCCGCTACTGGCCAACCTCGGCGCCGCCCAGCTGCAAGAGACCGATGGCCTGGACCTGGCGCGCCGCGCCGTCGACACCCTGCAGGCCAATGCCCTGATCATCCACCTGAACCCGCTGCAGGAAGCCGTACAGCCTGAAGGCGACCGTGACTGGCGCGGGGTGCTGAAACGCATCGAGGCCCTGACCACCCGGCTGCCAACACCCGTGATCGTCAAAGAAGTCGGTGCCGGCATTTCACCCCGCGTGGCGCGCATGCTCTGCGACGTGGGCGTGGCCATGATCGACGTGGCCGGTGCCGGTGGCACCAGCTGGGCAGCGGTGGAAGCCGAGCGCGCCGGCAACGCCGCCGAGCGCGAGATCGCCCTGGCATTTGCCGACTGGGGCATCCCGACCGCGCAGTGCCTGCTGGCGGTGCGCCGCGCCGTGCCGGAAATCAGCCTGATCGCCTCCGGCGGCGTGGCCAACGGCGTCGATGCCGCCAAGGCCATTCGCCTCGGTGCCGACCTGGTAGGCCAGGCTGCCAATGTACTGAGCGCGGCGATGATCTCCACCCAGGCGGTGGTGGAACATTTCGATATTCTTTTGCGCCAGTTGCGTATCGCCTGCTTCTGTACCGGCTCGCGCAACCTTGCGCAACTGCGCCGGGCGCGCTTGCTGCCGAGCAACCTGACGCCGCCATGAAGCAGGCGGCTGTGGCATGATCAGCGCCTCCCTTCACGCTGGCCTTTCTGCATGCTGATCGACGAAGAACTGACCCTGAAAAAGCTCGAGACCTTCCTCGCCTTCATGCGCAGCGGCAACCTCGGCCGCGCCGCCGCCGAGCTGTCCACCAGCGCAGTCAGCGTGCACCGCGCCATCCACTCCCTGGAAAGCGCTCTGCGCTGCCCGTTGTTCAAGCACGAAGGCCGCCAGCTGATCCCGCTGGAAAGCGCCTATGTGCTGGAAAAGAAAGCCCGGCAACTGATCCAGGACGCCGAGCAGATGGTGCGCCAGACCCGCGAGGCCGCCGGTTTCTATGCCGAACGTTTCCGCCTCGGCGCGCTGTATTCGCTGACCGTCAAAACGGTGCCGAAGCTGGTGATGGGCCTGAAACTGCGGCGCAGCGAACTGAACATCGACCTGACCCTGGGCTCGAACGTCGACTTGCTGCAACGCCTGAAGAACCACGAACTGGAAGCCATCCTGGTGTCGCTGGACGAAAGCGCGGCGGACCCGGCCTGCGAGCAACTGCCGCTGTTCTCCGACGACATCTTCCTCGCCGTGCCCACCGATTCACCGTTCGCTGAGCAGCAGGAAGTGGACCTGGCGGACCTGGCCGACTCCACCTTCATCACCCTGACCCAGGGCTTCGCCACCCACCGCGATGGCGCGCGGGTGTTCCAGCAGGCGGGGTTCGAGCCGAAGGTGGCCATGCAGGTGAATGACATCTTCACCCTGCTGAGCATGGTCAGCTCCGGGGTGGGGTTTGCCCTGCTGCCGGGGCGGATCGCAGCGGTTTACGAGAACCGCGTGAAGCTGATTGCGCTGCAGGCGCGGTATCGCTTGCAGCAGCATATCGGGGTGGTGTTTCTCAAGGCCCGGGAGCGGGAGCCGAATTTGTTGGCCTTGTTGGCTGAGTGCCGGATGTATAGCCGACAAGTTGAGTAAAATCTCCGCCTCGAACGTTACATGTTGGCAAAGGGCAATGATCCTCATGCTGCAACCGCTCGCATGATGAAAAACAGCAGCGAAGGCCCAAGCAGGCAGCCCAGGGCTGTGTAAAACGCCGCCGTCAGGCAACCATAAGGCACCAGTTTCGGGTCGGTGGCCGCCAGCCCGCCGGCGACACCACTGGAGGTTCCCATCAAACCGCCAAAAATCACGGCAGTGCGTGGGTTGTTCAGGCCGATCATCGGCGCCACGAACGGTGTGACCACCATCACCAGGATCGCTTTGACCAGCCCGGCGGCAATCGACAGTGCCATCACTTCGGAGCTGGCCCCGATGGCAGCTCCGGTCACCGGGCCGACGATGTAGGTCACGGCACCGGCGCCGATAGTGGTCAGGCTGACCGCATCGGTGTAACCGAATGCCATGGCCACGCCGACGCCCGCGACAAACGACACCCCAATGCCAAAGAACAACGAAACGACTCCCGATACTCCGGCACGCTTGAGTTCATCGATGTTTACCCCGAAGGCCGTGGCGACAATCGCGAAATCACGCAACATCGCGCCACCCAGCAGGCCGATACCGGACAGCAGCGGAATATCCACCAGCCCTTTCTGCCCGCCTGTGAGTGCCCCGCCGAAATAGCTCAGGACCAGGCCGAGGAAGATGGCGATGGCTGAACCGTGCAAACGGCCGTGGGTAAGCCTGGCGGACAGCCAGTAAGAGAGCCACATGGTCACGCCGATGACTGCAAAGCCGCTCACCAGCCCATAACCACCGATCACTTTCATCATGGATTCGTACATGGCGATCACCGCTGTGACGTTGTCAGGGGTTTATCTGCAGCCGGTTCAGGCTTTTTTTGGCCAAGGCGGTCCAGCAGCGGCACCATGGCGAAACTGGCCAACACCGCAACGGTACCGGCAAGAATGGCCATAGGCCCGCCGGACAGCGCGCCAAACACGTTCTGCTGTGCGGCCATGGCCACCACGATGGGGATATAGATGGCGCTCCAGAACTCCACGCCCTGTTCGGACTTGGCCGTGATCAGGCCGCGTTTGTTGAGGTAACTGCCGATGAAGATCAGCAACAGCATGGCAATGCCCACGCCGCCAACGTTGGCAGGCACGCCCAGAAGCTTGCCCAGCAACTCACCGATAAACAGGCCAATAAGGGTACACAAGGCCAGGAAGGCCACACCGTAGATAATCATTGTTGTTGTCCTCGCGTTGGGTCGAAGTTGCTTGTTGTTGTCCTTCGAAAAACACGGTGCTTGTCAGTGTTGATTCACCTCCTGGCGCAACAGCGCGTCTACGGTATCCCAGCGCGTCGCTTCGAGGGCAACCACCCTGCCCTGTTCGAACACCGGGCGGGCCAGGCCGCTGAGCACGCTGCCCGGCGGTATTTCCACCTGCAGGCGCACGCCGCGTTCATAGGCGTTGCGCAACGTAGCACGCCAGTCGACCAGCCGCGCCATGTTGCCGGCCAGGTCATCGCGCAGGCGTTGCGGATCAAAGATCGGCCGCGCACGGCTGCCGCTCAGGTAGGTGATGCGCGGGCGATGTAATTCGACGCTGGCAAAGGCAGTGGCCAGCTCGGCGGCCGGGCCGTCGAGCAATGCGCAATGGGACGGCACGCTCACGGCCAGGCGCCGGGCCACGCCCTGGCCACGCCCGCGAGCCCTGGCAGCGACCTCGGCCATGGCCCTGTCGCTGCCGGCGATGACGATCTGGTTGTCGCTGTTGAGGTTGGCCAGGTACACCTCGCCGCCCACTTCGGCCAGCAAGCGTTCGACACTGCTCACGTCGAGGCCACTCAGGGCGGTCATGCCGTAACCCGTTGGGTAGGCCCGCTGCATCAATTCGCCACGCAGGGCCACCAGGCGCACCGCATCGGCAAACGCCAGCGCCCCGGCTGTCACGGCGGCGGGGTAAGCGCCGATGGACAGCCCGGCTACATATTCCGGTGCCGGGCTGCGCTGCAACAGCCAGCGCGCCCAGGCCACCCCGGCCAGCAGCAGGCACAACTGCACGGCGCGGGTCGACTGCAACGCCTGCGCACTGTCGAGGGCCGCGACCTGTTCACCCAGCGCATCACTGGCCTCCTCAAGAAGCAGCGTGGCGCCCTCGGGCAGGCGCTGCAACATGCCTGCCTGTTGCGCGCCCTGGCCAGGGAAGGCGAACAGGCTGCTCACGCTGCACACTCCAGCGCATTCCACGGGTCAGCGACAAGGCGCGCGCCCTGGGCCGATTTGAGCAGCACCCGGCGCGCCACACCAGCCCACTCGCGCAGGGCCACGGCACCTGCTGGCGTCTCCAACTGCACATCGATGCGGCACGGCCCGCAATCAAGAATATCCAGCAGCTCGCGTGCCTTCGCCCGGGTCATGAACTGCGGCGTGCGCACCAGCAGATCGAGGTCACTGGCGCCATGCACGACGTTGCACCCAGTGGCCAGCTGATAACCGACGCCTCCGGTCGGCCCCCAAGCCAGCCCACTGGCATCGAGCACGGGCGCCACCGAGGCCAGCGCCCGCAGGGCTGGCCAGGGGCTTTGCCCCGCCCCGCGCAGTGCCTCGGGGCTTAGTTGCCGCTGGATATCGCGCACACGCATCAGCACACCCAGGCGCTGCTCACGCCCCTGCCCGCGCACGCCCACTGCCACCCAGCCGCTGGCGCAGGCGGCACGCCGCACCACCACCGGCTGCCCGGCGGCCAATGCCTGCACGGCCCAGGCAGGCGCATCGGCAGGCAGGTCGGCCAGGGGCATGCCCCAGAGCAGGTCATGTGGCTGTGGCAGGTTCATCTCAGGCCTCCTGCCACTGGCTACGCAGGCGTGCGCGCACGTCGCGGGAGGCACTGCGGTTTTCACCCCCCAGGCGTGATTTCAGGTCGGTCGAATGGCCGATATCGCGCACCGCCTCGGCCAGACAGGCACGTACCTGGGCAATGTCGGCGGCACTCGGCGCCTCGGCGCTCTCAACCTGCAGGCGCCGCCACAGCAGGCCCAGCGAGGCATAACTGGCGAGGTCGTAGGCCATCGGTGGCACCTCGGCGGCCAGCGCCTCCAGTTGCTCGACACTGCGCAGGGTAATGCGCGCTGCTGCCGCCTTGCCCATGGCATGCACCATCACCCCGCTGTCATCCAGAGCAATCAGCCGTTGCGCCTGGTAGCCGTGAGCGAGGAAGGCTCCGGACATGGCCTTGCCGACCAACAGGCCAATCACCGGGTGCCCTGCCAGGCGCGCCTGGGCGTAGGCCTGCACGGCAGCGGCCAATGCCTGGTGGATACCCAGGGCTTCCTCGCGGCGGCCATAGGCCTGGCTCGGCACATCGATGATCGCGACGATGGCGCGTTTTTCGCCGTCGCGGTCCAGCTCGAGCGCATCGCTCACGGCCTTGGCCAGGCCCCAGCCCTCCAGCAGGCCGACTTCGCCCTCACGTGCCCGTGGGAACGGGTTGTGCGCGTCTGGCACCACGGCAATGAAGCGCGCCAGGCGGTTGTCCAGTTCGCCATCGACCACCTGCAACGAGGCCGGGTAGCCTGCCAGCGGTTCACCGCCGGCCAGGCCCGGCAGCCAGTTCAGGGCACGGTTCATGGGGCATCTCCTTGGTAGAGGGCACGCACGGCGGCGGCGTCCAGTTGCGGGCAGTCGGCGCCCAGGCTGGCCAGGCGCTCCAGGTACCAGGCATGGCGGCCGGCGCGGTTGGCGGATGGCGTGTCCAGCAGTTGCAGCAGCTGCTGGCGGATGCTGTCGACGTCATCCGCCACATAGGCATCCACCAGGCCGCTGGCGTGGCGTTGTTCGCCACCGGTCAGGCTCCAGATGAAGGGGCGGTCCTTGGCGTCGTACTCGGCGATACCGGCCTCCTGCTCGATCACTTGGGGGCCATTGAGGCCCAGGCGTGCTTCGCGGGTGACCAGCAGGTGGCTGCACAGCCCGGCTGCGATGGACATGCCACCGAAGCAACCGACCGAGCCTGCGATCAGGCCGATCACGGGTTGATAGGCGCGCAGTTCGACGATCGCCGCCTGGATCTCGGCAATCGCCGCCAGGCCGAGGTTGGCCTCCTGCAGGCGCACGCCGCCGGTCTCCAGCAGCAGCACGGCGCAGGTGGGGATGCCGTTGCGGTTGTCCTCGATGGCCAGCTCCAGGGCGCCGGCAATCTTGGCGCCGCCCACCTCGCCCATGCTGCCACCCTGGAAGGCACCTTCGATGGCGGCGAGCACGGTATGGCGGCCATCGAGCAGGCCTTTGGCGATGACCACGCCGTCGTCGGCCTGGGGCACGATGCCCTGGCGCGGCAGCCACGGCGACATCAGGCGGTCGAACGGGCCGAGCAGTTCGCGCAAGCTACCAGGGTCGAGCAAGGCTCGGGCACGCTGGCGGGCGCCCAGCTCGACGAAGCTGCGGCTTTGCAGCAGGCGGGCGATGTCAGTCATGGGCTATCTCCTCGAAACCTTGTTCCAGGCGCAGGCGCACCACGCCTGGGGTGGCGCCGAAGTCGTGGATGTCGATCTTCACCGCGGGCAGGGTTCGGCCGTCGAACAGGCGCTGGAACAACTGGCTCCAGCGGGCGCTGCTGCCGTTGACCGAAGTGACCACCTGGATCTCCAGGCGGCCAGCGCTGCCGGGCTCGATCAGCACTTCCAGGTCGCCGGAGCTGACGCAGCCGACCAAGGTGCGGCCACGGCCAGGCTCGGCGGCGGGGAATTGAAAGGTCAGGGTTTCCATTTCACAGGCTCCCGGCGTGGTCGAGGAACAGGCAGGCGGCCAGCAGATCGGCGGCGCCGCCCGGTGAGGCGTTCAGTTGCAGCAGTTGCGCATCCAGCAGGCGCAGCTGACGGCGGCCATCGAGGCTGGCGCAGCCGCCGGCTTCGAGCACAGCGCGGGCACCTGCCTGCAGGGTTTGCAGGCCTTGCGGGCCGGCCCGCCAGAGCACGCAGGTGTCACTGAGTGCGGCCATGATCGCCAGCAGGGCATCCAGCCGGGCCTGGCTCTCGCTGGCACCGTTGGCGCGGCTGCGGCGCAGTTGTGGCAGGCCGTGTTCGAGCACGGCGGGGAACCCTTGCTGGGCCTGTTCGCGGGCACCGCTGGCGCCGTAACGGTGGCGGACCTGGGTGCCGTGGCTGTCCCGAACAGGGGCCGCCGGGTCGTCGATCAGGGCGATGCGGCCGGCGCGGGCAGCAACGGCCTGGGGGGCGGCCTTGGCATCGAGCGCTTGCGCAGCCACCAGCAGGCCAAGGGCCCAGATCGCGCCGCGATGGGTGTTGATGCCGCCGGTGGTGGCGAGCATGGCCTGTTCACCTTCGCGGCCGATGCGGCCCAGCTCGGCGCGCAGCGGCAGGCCGATGTCGCCATGGGCCTGCGCGGCTTCGGCCATCTGCCGCAGGCAAGGCCACAGGGCCAGCGCCGAGGCATGCATCAGGGCCAGGGTCATGTCGGTGTGGGCGCCGCTGCTACGGCGGTCGACCAGGCCGGGCTTGGGGGACAGGTCGGCTTCGTCGATGAGGGCATCAACCGCCAGGTCGGCCAGTTGCTCAGCCAATGAAATCTCGGTTTGCCGGGCCGGCCTCATCGCGGCTGAAGCCGCTCCTACAGGGATCGCGTATGCAGTCATCACCAGCTCCTGAACCGTGCAGGCGGGTTGTAGAGGCCGCCGGACCAGTCGACCAGGTCGGCGATGCTGCGCGCGGCGAGCAACTCGCGGCTGGCGTCGGTGCGGCGGATGCCGAGGTCCTCGGGCAGGGCGATCAGGCCTTGCTGGCGCAGGCGCAGGGTGTCTTTGGGGTCGTGGCGCAGGCCGATGGCGGTGACGCCGGCCACGGCGGCGATCATCTGCTGGCGCTGTTCCAGGCTGCGCGCCTTGTACAGGTAGGCAATGCCTTCCTCGGTGAGCAGGTGGGTAACGTCGTCGCCGTAGATCATCACCGGCGCCAGGGGCATGCCGGCTTTCTTCGCCACGTCCACGGCGTCGAGGGTTTCGACGAAGGTGGGTTTGCCGCCTTCCTGATAGGTCTCGACCATCTGCACCACCAGCTTGCGGCCACGTTCAAGCATCGTCTCGGGCACGGTCATGTCGAGCCAGGCCGGGGTTGCATGGCGCCGGCCGCGAGGGTCGTGGCCCATGTTCGGCGCCCCGCCAAAGCCCGCCAGGCGGCCGCGGGTGACGGTCGAGGAATGGCCGTCGCCATCGACCTGCAAGGTGGCGCCGATGAACAGGTCGACCGCGTACTGCCCGGCCAGCTGGCACATCATGCGGTTGGACCGCAGCGAGCCATCGCGGCCGGTGAAGAACACGTCCGGGCGCTGGGCGATGTAGTCCTCCATGCCCAGTTCGGTACCAAAGCAGTGCACGCTCTCGACCCAGCCGGTTTCGATGGCCGGAATCAGCGTCGGGTGCGGGTTGAGCGCCCAGTTGCGGCAGATCTTGCCTTTCAGGCCCAGCGCTTCGCCGTAGGTCGGCAGGATAAGCTCGATGGCGGCAGTGTTGAAACCGATGCCGTGGTTCAGCGATTGCACCTGGTGTTTCTCGTAGATGCCGCGGATCGCCATCATCGCCATCAGCACATGCACCGGCTTGATGTGGCGCGGGTCGCGGGTGAACAGCGGTTCGATGTAGAACGGCTGGTCGGCAACCACCACGAAGTCGACCCAGGACGCCGGAATGTCCACGCGCGGCAGGTCGTCCACGCGGTCCACCAGCTGATTGACCTGGGCGATCACCAGGCCGTCGCTGAAGGCGGCAGGCTCGACCAGTGCCGGGGTGTCTTCGGTGCTCGGGCCGGTGTACAGGTTGCCATCGCGGTCGGCCATGAAGCCGGCGACCAGGGTGACATTGGGGATCAGGTCGACCAGCAGCCGCGAATACAGTTCGATATAGGTGTGAATCGCACCGACTTCGAGCAGGCCGTCTTCCAGCAGCTGGCCGATGCGCAGGCTCTGCGGGCCGGCGAAGGAGAAGTCGAGCTTGCGCGCAATGCCGCGCTCGAACAGGTCCAGGTGCTCGGCGCGGCTGACGCTGGGCATGATCATGTGCAGGTCGTGCAGGCGCTCGGGGTCGGCCTTGGCCAGCGAACGCGAGAGGAAGTCGGCCTGCTTCTGGTTGTTGCCTTCGAGCACCACCCGGTCGCCGGGGGCAATCAGCAGTTCCAGGGCTTCGACGATCCGCTCGGTGGGCAGCACCACACCGTCGGCCAGGTGACGGACGCGGTCCAGGCGGCGCTGCTTCTCGGCGCGCCGCCTGGACCATTGCGGCGGTGGATTCTTCGTTATGGTCATTGGGTGACTCCACGGGTTCGCTGTCGTGGGGGCACATTAGGGCGGGGTTGGTCGGGGGATCAATCAAGCTGGGGGGATGATCGTTACGGTTTTAGTAATGGTTGCTGGTTTGGGGTGCCTGGCGATAGTTTTTCAGGGGTTTCGAGATCGAGCGCCGCCCGCGCGGCGCATCGCGGAGAAATCCGCTCCCACATCTGTTGCAACGTGGCCATGGTTGCCAGCCTTGGGCGGACGACGTAATTTCGATAGGCGCTGAATGGCTCAAGGCAAAAACGCACGATGCCCCTGCAGATTTGTCGATTGTACAAGGCAAATTCGCATGCCAGGATCCAGCGACCCTCCAGCGCACTCCAGACTTCACTTGGAAAATCAATAACAAAGCAGGGAGAACGCGATGACCGCGCACGCTCATACCTCGGCAACGGCTCATGTACTGGCCGAGGTCCGTAACCAGATTGGCCACCTTACCCTCAACCGCCCTGCCGGCCTCAATGCCCTGACCCTGGACATGGTGCGCAGCCTGCGCCAGCACTTCGACCAATGGGCCGAAGACCCACAGGTGCAGGCCGTGGTGCTGCGCGGCGAAGGCCCCAAGGGCTTCTGCGCCGGTGGCGATATCCGCTCGCTGCACGACAGCTATAAAGCAGGCGAAACCCTTCACGAAGACTTCTTCGTCGAGGAATACGCCCTGGACCTGGCCATCCACCGCTACCGCAAGCCGGTGCTGGTGCTGATGGACGGCTTCACCCTCGGTGGCGGCATGGGCCTGGCCCAGGGCTGCGACCTGCGGATCGTCACCGAACGCAGCCGCCTGGGCATGCCCGAAGTCGGCATCGGCTACTTCCCGGATGTCGGCGGCAGCTACTTCCTCTCGCGTATCCCGGGCGAACTGGGCACCTACCTGGGCGTCAGCGGCACCCAGATCCAGGCCGCCGATGCCCTGTACTGCGGGCTGGCCGACTGGTACCTGGCCAGCGACAAACTCGCCGCCCTGGATGAAGGCCTGAACACCCTGCGCTTCGGCGACCATCCGCTCAAGGACCTGCAAAACCTGCTGGCCAAGCTCGGCAGCCAGGTCCTGCACGATGCGCCGCTGGAAAAGCTGCGCCCGGTCATCGACCACTTCTTCGCCCAGCCCGACCTGGCGGCGATCATCGAGCAGCTGCGTGCGGTGCGCATCGGCGACAGCCACGCATGGGCGGTGGCCACTGCCGACCAGCTGGAAAGCCGCTCGCCGCTGGCCATGGCGGTTACCCTGGAGATGCTGCGCCGCGGTCGCCACCTGGCACTGGAAGACTGCTTCGCCATGGAGCTGCACATCGACCGCCAGTGGTTCCAGTACGGCGACATCATCGAGGGCGTGCGCGCCCTGATCATCGACAAGGACAAGCAGCCGCGCTGGAACCCGCCGACCCTGGCCGGGTTGTCGCGCCAGCGGGTCGACCAATTCTTCGAAGGCCTGTGAGCCCGGGAGTACACAGATGCAAGACCTGGAACTGAGCGAAGAACAGATCATGATCCGCGACATGGCCCGGGACTTCGCCCGTGGCGAGATCGCGCCGCATGCCCAGGCCTGGGAAAAGGCCGGCTGGATCGACGATGGCGTGGTCCGCAAGATGGGTGAACTGGGCCTGCTCGGCATGGTCGTGCCCGAAGACTTTGGCGGCAGCTACACCGATTACGTGGCCTACGCCCTGGCAGTTGAGGAAATCGCCGCCGGTTGCGGTGCCACCGGCGCGATGATGAGCATCCACAACTCGGTCGGTTGCGGCCCCCTGCTCGCCTACGGCACGCCCGAACAGCAACAGGCCTGGTTGCCACGCCTGGCCGCTGGCGAGGTGATCGGTTGCTTTTGCCTGACCGAGCCTCAGGCCGGCTCCGAAGCGCACAACCTGCGCACCCGCGCCGAGCTGGTCAATGGCGAGTGGGTGATCAATGGTGCCAAGCAGTTCGTCAGCAACGCCCGGCGTGCGGGCCTGGCCATCGTTTTCGCGGTGACCGACCCGGAGCTGGGCAAGAAAGGCCTGTCGGCGTTCCTGGTGCCGACCGACAACCCAGGCTTCAAGGTCGACCGCAGCGAGCACAAGATGGGCATCCGCGCCTCCGACACCTGCGCGGTGACCTTCGACAACTGCCGCATCCCGGCGGCCAATATCCTCGGCGAGCGCGGCAAAGGCCTGGCCATCGCCCTGTCCAACCTCGAAGGTGGCCGCATCGGCATCGCCGCCCAGGCCCTGGGCATTGCCCGTGCCGCTTTCGAGGCGGCGCTGGTGTATTCGCGTGATCGCATCCAGTTCGGCAAGCCGATCAACGAACACCAGAGCATTGCCAACCTGCTGGCTGACATGCAGGTGCAGGTGAATGCTGCGCGCTTGCTGATCCTGCATGCCGCACGGCTGCGCACGGCGGGCAAACCGTGCCTGTCGGAGGCGTCGCAGGCCAAGCTGTTTGCGTCTGAGATGGCCGAGCGCGTTTGCTCGATGGCGATTCAGGTGCATGGCGGGTATGGGTACCTGGAAGACTACCCGGTCGAGCGCTACTACCGCGATGCGCGGATTACCCAGATCTATGAGGGGTCGAGTGAGATCCAGCGCATGCTGATCGCACGCGAACTCAAGCACTACCCCTTGTAAGCCCTGTCACTGGCGCTGCCTGAAGGTTTCCGAAGGCAGCTGGCCAAACCGCTGGCGATACACCTCGGAGAAGCGCCCGAGGTGCAGAAAGCCATAATCCATGGCCAGTTCGGTGACGCTGCGCACCGCGCAGCTGCCATCGCCCAGGCACGCATGCACCCGCTCCAGCTTGCGCTGGCGCACATACTGCTTGGGCGTGGTGCCCAGCTGGCGATCGAACAGCGCATACAGCGAGCGCACGCTCATGCAGGCCTGCTCTGCCAGCGCTTCGGCTGGTAGCTCCAGCTTGAGATTGCGCTCGATGTAATCGAGGATCCGCTCCAGGCTCGCACCCGGCGTACCCAGGCTTTCGCGGCGGATATTGGTGCTCATCAGGGTCATCAGCTTGCTGGCGACGATCTGGCTGTAGTGCCCCTGCACCCGCGGTAACGAGTCAATGACCTCGGCTTCGTGGCATACCATGGCCAGCAGGTTGACGAAGCCATCCAGCTCCTCCAGCCGGTAGTGATTGCGCAGGAACCGCACGCCGCCATCCGGGCGCTGCCAGCGCTGCTCGTCGCAGATGCTGTCGAGCAAGCGGGTCGGCACCTTGAGGATGAACTTCTCGCAGTCATCGGAATAGGTCAGGTCGACCGGGTCGTCCGGGTTGATCAGCAGCAACTCGCCCGGCACCAGGTGATGTTCGCGCTGGCGACCGCGCCACAGGCAGTTGCCGTTGAGCAGCACTTGCAGGTGATAGATGCTTTCCAGTGCCGGCGAGGTGACCCGCACGCTGCCGCCATAGCTGATGCGGCACAGGTCGAGCTCGGCGAATTTGCGGTGGCTGAGGCTGGCCTGCGGGTGGGTGGTGCGCGACAGGCCGATGCAGTGCTGACCGACGTGCTGGTTGACGTAGTCGGACACGGCATAAGGGTCGGCGTGATGGAACACGCTACTGCGCTCGCTCAGCAGGCGGCTTTCCATAGGCAAGGCACTCGGCATCGTTATTGTTTTGGTCGCCGCGCCCTACTGGCCCGTGGGCCTGTGGTTGCGGTCGTTAACAGTCATTCTATCGGGCCGGGGTCAGGTATCTTGGGGCAGCTGACCACTGGCGTAGTATTGTCACAGCTAAGCAAAAACGCGGGGCTTGGGCAATCCGATGTTCGGATTGGGTGGGCGAATAACGGACCGCGACTGGTGTTATGCGGGCGATTATCGAACAAAATTGATTTTTTTGTATTGCATGCAGCATCGATATCGAAGGGTCAAACAAGGCGGACCCTGTAGGCCTCACTGCACCGGCAGGAAATTCATCAACAAAAGGCTCTGCGCATAATTAAGGCCGATTCGCCGATAGCGCTCGTCCAGCAACTCCGCCAGCAGGTCCAGCCGCGCCACGACCTTGCCGAACTCCACGGCAAAACTCAGGTTGCTGCCCTCCTCCGAGATCTCGTTGGAAAACAGCAACAGCACCCCGTTGGCATCCTGGCGCTGGCTGAGCATCCACGTGGCCTTCTCGATATTGCGCGCCGCGTTATTGATGAACAACGGGTCGAGGGTATCGGTCATGTAGAACTCGGTACGCCCGCCGTGCGCAGTGATCAGCATGCTGCCGATGGCGTAGATGAAGGCGCCGACCCGGTCGCCGCGAAACTCCGGGCTCAGGGCGTAGCTCAGGGCGGCAAGGTCGCGGCGGTTGCCCAGTTGCGGCAACGGCTGGCGCTGCTCGATGGCGATGCGGATCTGCCGTTCGGCGGTAGCTGCATCCAGGTAGCCGGACAGCGTCAACTGGTTGGGGTTGCGCAGGTACAGCTTGTTCATCAGCAGGTACAGACTCTGCAGGTTGTCGCGCATGGCCAGTGTGGCCATACGGTCGACGCTGGTCTGGAACAGCTCGCTGGGCTTGCCGTTACCAAACTGGTTGACGATGTCGTGGCCTTGCTGCGGGCTGCAGCCGGCCAGGCCAATCAGGGCGCCTGCCAGCAGCAGACGCGGGAAAAATCGGAAATTGCTTGCAACCATCGGCACCGGATCGATATTCGGCGGCCGCACCGGGGGTCAGTACGGCCTGGCCAAGCATAGAGCCCGGAAATCGGAAAAAGTGCGACGGCCGCCCTTCAGCACCCACCTGGCAATTCTGTCAGTTTCGAGAAAATCACTTCGCTCTTAACGTTGCTGTACCTCCATTACATGAGAGCAAGCACCATGACTACTCAACAAGCTGGCGATCTGGACCTTACTTACGGAGACCAGGGTGACGGCCTTGCGCGCATACCGCCCTTGGGCAATCTGGACCCAGATGTATACACACTTCTGATAGGCCCCAGCGCATGGGCCAATGAAGGCTCAGCAGCGCTCTATGGCTACAATCCCGACGACCCGACTCAAGAAAACAAAGTGTTCACCCGGATACATGCTGACGGCCGCTGGGATCGCGCAACAGGGCATGTGCCGATTTCAAAAAACCAGAACGACCCCATGCCATTGAATTTTGACAACTTTGCAACGCTGTGCCACACGACAGGCAATGCAGAGGGCGGACTTCTGACGGCAGGGTATGCGTACTATTTTGAAGACGATAACTTGTATCAAGAAATTGTTGTCGGTCGCTACACACAGCATTTTCTACCTTGGCCGGGTTTTGCAGATGACGGCATCGCCACGACACGTCCAGTGACCCGCCGTGCGGGCCAATTGCTAGCCAGGAACCTCAATGCAAAAGCATCGGACTACCGAAGCGCACCGAAAATGGCATTGGCCGCTGGGTTGATCAGGGTTGTTTTCAATGCCAAAACCGAAACGGCAGACGGCGAATTGATCGAGGAAACCTTGTGCGTGACGCTCGATCCAGGCTCGGGAATAATGGTCAACGCGCTTGGCCCTGGGCTGGATAGAAGTCGATGGGCCCTGCCGACATTCCAAGACAAAACGTTAGATCCCTACCGTGCTGTTTTTCTCAATGACGGCGGCTTCTTCCTGTTGGCAGCAGCAGGCACGTCCATGTACTTGCTGCGTTTCAAAGCCAACGCAGAACTTGAGACTTCATTCGCGGGCGTGGGCTTCATCGAGCTGCCGCTCAGGCACCGTCAGTTCGGGCTAGCGATCAAGGACGAGTTGATCGTGGTCAGCAGCGGTGCGACCTTCAACATCAGTGTACCCAGTGAAACCGAGCTTTACGGTTTCAACTTCGAGGGCCACCAGGACGAACGCTTCAGGCGCACACTCAAACTGCCTGATGGGAATCTCTCGCTTGTGCATATCGCGTTCGACGAGCAAGGTCGTCTGGTTCTCGCGGGCCAGCGATACTACAGGGCTGGCAGCGATCCGCAGATTCATGCCGAGTTGCGTCTAGCACGATTGCTGGTTGACGGAACGATGGACCTCAGCTTTGGCAAAGACGGCTTTTCAGACCGGAACGACTATCTCTGGGCCAGTAACGGCATGCACGTCAACACCCAAGGCATCCGCGTTCTTACACTCATGCCTGTCGGCGACCGACCTTTTTACGAAATGATTGCCCGCTTCCTGTCCTGACTGTGGGTGGCCCCTGCGATGGGGCCCCTCCAACGCCGCCAGTCGATATAGCCAGCCGTCCTCGGCTAAGCGCTCACATGGCCTGACGCAACATCTCCACCACCTGCGCATGTAGCGCCGGGTCGCCGCAGGCCACCACGCAGCCGCCATTCTGCGCGCTGCTGCCGTCCCAGGCCGTGATCACCCCGCCCGCCCCTTCGATGATCGGCATCAACGCCTGCACGTCATACGGCTGCAAGCTCGCTTCGACGATCACGTCGACAAAGCCCGAAGCCAGCATGCAGTAGGCATAGCAGTCACCACCATAACGCATCAGCCGCGCCCTGCCCGCCACGGCCTCGAACGCCGCCTTGCGCTCGGCGGTGTCGAACATGTCCGGGGTGGTGCACATCAGTGTGGCCGAGGCCAGGTCGGCGCAGGCACGGGTTTTCAGCGGCGTGCCACTGCGCCAGGCGCCTGCCGGGGTACCGACGAAACGTTCGCCGGTGAACGGCTGGTTCATCACCCCCACCACCGGGCGCGTGCCATCGTTCAGAGCAATCAGCGTGCCCCACAGCGGCAGCCCGGTGATGAATGCGCGGGTACCGTCGATCGGGTCGAGCACCCAGGTCAGCGGGCTGCTGCCCACCGCCACACCGGCCTCTTCACCGAGAATGCCATGTTCCGGGTAGCGCGCCTGGATCAGCTCACGCATGGCATCCTCGGCCGCCTTGTCGGCCACGGTCACCGGGTCGTACAGGCGCCCGCCCTTGTCCTCGACCTCCAGGCTGGCACGGAAGTACGGCTTGATCGCCAGCGCAGCGGCATCGGCCAGCTGCTCGGCGAAGGCTTGGAATTCGCCGATCTGTTCAGCATTCAGGGACATGGGGCAGGCCTCGTGAAAAATGGTGTGGCGCGCATCATACCCGACAACCCGCAGCGCAGTGGGCCGACCGAAGCGCTAGCGCGGTCTAGACTGTACAGACCAGAAAACATGGCATGAACCGGGGGGCTGCCACACGTGGAGGTGTGCGATGAGCCAGTTCAAGCGTCTGTTCGTCATGCTCGGCCCGCAAATGCGCCATACCCCGGCGCTGCAACGCGCGGCGGCATTGGCCGAGTCCAGCGGTGCCCTGCTGGATATCAATGTGTTCGTCGACGATGTCGACACGCTTGGCCTGATGAGCGACGGTCACGAGCGTGAACGGCTACTCGGCGACAACCGCCAGTGGCTGGCCGACGAGGCCGAGCAACTGGGCAACGCCGGGCTCGATGTGTCAACCGAACTGCTGCTGACCCGCGACCCGCTGAGCAGCGTGCTCGAACGCATCGAACGGCTAGGTTGCGACCTGCTGATCAAGGACGTGCAGCACGAACCGGTGCTCAAGCGCCTGCTGGTCACGCCGCTGGACTGGCAATTGCTCAAGGAAAGCCCGGTGGCCGTGCACCTGGTCAGCGACATCCGCCTGCCGCTGCCCCGGCAGATTGCCGCGGCGGTGGACCTCAACTGCCACGGCGTCGGCGAGCACCTGGACGATCAGGTGATCCACAGTGCCCATGCCCTGGCCCTGCAATGCAACGCCGAACTGCACCTGTTGCATGTGTGCGACGCGGCCAAGACCCATATCGCCGACTTTGGTGCCGGCACCGTCACCATCCCAGGGTTCGATGGCAGTGTGCGCACGTCGCAGCGGGCGGCATTCAACCGGCTGGGCGACCATCACCAGATTCCGCTGGAACGGCGGCATTTTGTCGAGGGCGCGGCGATCCGGGCGATTGCCCAGTTCGTCAGCCACAGCCGGGTCGATGTGATCGTGATGGGCAGCCATCGGCATGATGCGATGCAGACGTTCCTTGGCGGCACCACGGCGCATGTGCTGGAGCATCCGCTGTGCAATGTGCTGGCGATCAAGGACCGCCGCTGAGCTTTGTCCAGGCGTGCGGGAGCCGCCCTTGCCGGCTCTCGCAGGCCAGGCCTGCCAAGCGCTTGGTATCTGGCACACCAGTTCCGATTAAAAAGAATGCATTTGATAATGATTCGTAGTAGTTTCTCGGCGCTTTCCTCATTTCCTATCAGCGCCCTACTCCAGGATCGTACCGTCGATGCGTCGCACGTTCGTTTCGCTTTGTGTGCTTCAAGCTATCTCCCCGCTGGCCTTTGCCGAGCCTGAGCCGCTCGGCGAACCGGCGCAGATCGAACTCCAGGCCCTGAACATCACCAGCAGCGCCGACAGCGAACGCGCCGATGGCCCGGTGGATGGCTACAAGGCCAGCCGCTCGGCCAGTGCCACGCGCACCGACACCGCCCTGCACGAAACCCCGCAATCGATCAGCGTGGTGCCCAGGGATGTGCTCGAAGACACCGGCGCCACCCGCCTGCAGGACGGCCTGGACTATGCCGGTGGCGTCGGCCGCGCCAACAACTTCGGCGGCCAGGGCCTGACCACTTTCACCGTGCGCGGCTTCACCACCGGCGAGTTCTACCGCAACGGTTTCCCGATCAACCGCGGCTACCCCAACGCCCCCGACGCCAACACCGTCGAGCGCCTGGAAGTGATCCGCGGCCCGGCCACCAGCCTGTATGGCCGCGGCGACCCCGGCGGCACCTTCAACGTGGTCAGCAAACAGCCGCTGGCCGAGCCCAAGGTGACCCTCGGTAGCCAGTTCGACGACCAGGGCATGCACCGCGCGACCCTGGACGCCACCGGGCCGCTGAACGCCGATGGCTCGCTGGCGTATCGCCTGAATGTGCTGGGCGAAGGGGGCGAGAGCTTCCGCGACGATGTCGAAAGCGAGCGTTATGACGTTGCTCCGGTGATCAGCTGGCAAGTCAACGACGCCACCAAGGTCATCTTCGAAGGCGACTTCATGCGCAACAACCACCCACTGGATCGCGGCCTGACCCGCCTGCCCGGCCAGATCGGCACGGCCTCGCGCGACACCAATATCTGGGAAAAAGGCAGCGACAACCTGCTGCACAACGACAACAACATGGCCCAGTTGCGCTTCGAGCACCTGCTCAACGACAACTGGACCCTGGGCGGCGGCCTGCAATGGCTGGACGGCTCGCTCAAGGGCAACGCCGTGGAAGCCAACGGCCTGCAGGCCGACGGTCGCACGCTGGGGCGCAATTTCAACTACCGCAAGCTGGAGTGGACCGACCGCGACTACCAGCTCAACCTCACCGGCCACTTCGACACCGGCGGCTTTGCCCACACCCTGCTGACCGGCATCGAATATGAAGACTACGACTACAACTCGATCATCCAGCGTTCTGCCGCAGGTACCGGCGCCTACCCGATCGACATTTTCGACCCGGTGTTGGGCCAGCCGCGCCCTGCCCTGACCCGCACCACCACCCATGACAAGGAAAACCTCAAGACCTGGGCGGCCTTCATCCAGGACCAGGTGGCCCTCACCGAGCGCCTCAAAGCCCTCGCCGGGGTGCGTTTCGAGCGCTACGAGCATGACTATGACAACAAGCTCAACAATGCCGGTGACTTCAACAAGGGCGAGAACGGCGTCACCCCGCGCTTCGGCCTGATCTACGACCTGACCGATACCGTTGCCGTGTACGCCAACACCGCGCGCTCGTTCAAGCCCAACAGCGGCGCGAGCCTGCAAGGCACAGGCTTCGACCCGGAAAAGGGCAAGTCCTATGAGCTGGGCGTGAAATGGGAAGCGCTGGACCGTCAGCTGAGCGTGGACGCGGCGATCTACCACATCGTCAAGGAAAACGTGTTGACCCGCGACCCGAACGACCCGACCGGCACCTACAGCGTCGCTGCCGGCGAAGTGCGCAGCCGCGGCCTGGACATCAACGTCGCCGGCAACCTGACCCCGGAGTGGCGGATGATCGGCGGCTATGCCTACGTCGACGCCGAGGTGACCCAGGACAACAGCATCCCCACCGGCACCCGCCTGGCGAACATCCCGCGCAACAGCTTCAGCCTGCTTAACACCTATGAGTTCCAGGATGGGCTGGCCAAGGGCCTGGGGCTGGGGGTTGGCGTGAAGTATGTGGATGACCGCGCCGGGCAGACTGCCGCCAGTACCTACACCATGGAGCGCTACAGCGTGGTGGACTTGCTGAGCTTCTACAAGGTCAACGAGCACGTGCGCTTGAACCTGGACGTGAAGAACGTGTTCAACAAGGGCTATGACGAGGGGGCGTTCAACACCTATGTGTACCCGGGGGCGCCGCGCACGGTGCAGGCTGGGGTTTCCTACACCTTCTAAACTGCTGGGGCCGCTTGGCGGCCCCCTGCATCAGAAGCTCTTGCTGTAGAACAGCGAGTACGACTCGATGCCGTCGTTCGGTTGCTTGATGCCGGCATTGGAGTAGTGAATCAGGCGGACCCCCGCCTTCTGCGCACCCGGCAACTTCAGGCCGAAACCGATGCGGTCTTCGAAGTTGACTGCCGAACCCAGGTCGTGGTCGCCCACCTCGGTCTTGGAAAAGGCCGCCAGGCCTATCCCGGCTTCGACATACGGGGTGTAGGTGAAACCGCTGAACTCATAAGTGAACACCGGGCTGAACGACAGCGAGTGAGCGCCGCTGGCATCGCCACCTTCCCAGTAGGTGTAGGCCGCATCCCAATAGCCCGTCACATAACCGATGTCGCTTTTCAGCCACTGCTTGTCCCAATCGAACGACATACCGAGACGGTAGGTCATGTCACCTTGCCCGGTAGCCCCCACGGCACCGGAAATCTGCGCGGCCTGCGCCAGGCTGGTGCCGGCGAGGGCCAATAGGGCGGCGGCCAGCGTGCTGGCAAGACGGGTTTTCATCAATGACTTCTCCTGATGGTCACACTGGCAAGTGGGGGCTTGGGCCCCTCGATTTTTACGGTGAACGGTGCATCCAACCGGTCACACGGGGTAATACTTTTCTGATTATTGTCTAGATAATCAGAAAGTTGAAAGTGAATTGCCAGCATTGTTTGAATTTACCCGCCGTGCTCCGGTACCTCAGTCGTATTCGGCCTCCTCATGCTCCCCCAGCAAGCGCCGTTGCCGAGGTGTCGCCTGCTCCAGTACCTGTGGGTTGAACTGCCAGCTGAGGTAGGGGGAAAACTTCTGCGCCACCATGCGCCGGCCGTAGTGCACCTGCAGCATGTCGCGCTCGCGGGTATTGCTGCAGTTGGCACCGCCGCTGTGCCAGATGTCACTGCGAAACACCAGCGCGTCGCCCGCCTGGCACAGTACCGGGCGGGCTTCGCAGCCTTGCCACTGCTGTTCGCCAGGTTGCGGTGAACGCGCAGCGCGATGGCTGCCGGGGACCACCCAGGTGGGGCCGAGGTCGAGGTCAATGTCACTCAGGTACAGCTGCGCCGTCAGAATCTGCATGGGCTGGCAAAAATCGCCGCGTGCAACCAGCCAGGCCGGCAACGTCATGGGCAGGTGGTCCAGGTGCAGGTCCATGCCCGGGTAGCCAGGGTGGCTGCGCCAGACGGTCTGGCCGATCACGTGGCAGTCTGCACCGAGGGCTGCTTCGGCGAGCTCGATCAATGGCGGCAGGTCAAGAAAGGGCAACCACAGCGGGTCACGATTGAAGACGCACTTGTAGTGTTCAAGCAGCCCCTGGTAGTCCCAGTGCAGGGGTTGCAGGTCGTCGATGGCGCAACGCAGCAACGCCACCCGCACGCCATCGAGCACGCCGCGAAGCAGGACGTAGCCCTGCTCCTCCAGCGCTTGCAGTTGTGTGTCGAGGCTCATGCCAACAAGCTCCTGCCCAGGCAGAGTACAGATGTACTCCGCCCGTTTTTGCCCATTAGTGCCAGTTCAGGCTTGCAGTGACCGGCGTCTTGCCGTTCACCGTGACCTGTTGCTGGACCGTGGTGCCCTGCCCCTGGCCAACGACTTTGTACTGACCCGGTGGCAACTGGACATAGACCAGCGGCCCAGCATCCTGCAGGCTCAACACCGATTTGCCTTGTGCATTCTGGATATCGACTGCGGCGCCGCTTTCGAACTGGCCGTGTGCGCCGGTGGACAGTTCGACGTGCAGGTCATAGCCCTTGGTGCGGCGCATGGCATTGGCTTCGTCCTGGCCGATACCGCCCTCCAGGTAGCGCACGCCATTCTGCTCCTGCGGCTGCAGTTGCACGGCTTGCATGTCGATGGGGGCGTTGTGGTCGTCCACTTCCGCGGCGGCGGCCAGGGTCCAGGGCAGCGCCAGTGCGATCAGCAGCGTGGCGCCCAAAGCATAGTGATGGTTACGCATGGTCAGCTCCTCCTCAAGGAGATGGCTTACCTGATATTTGACCCCACACGGTGCTGATGTTCACGCCGTTCGCCGCTCTTCGAGAAGTTTCACGAACATGCTCAGGCTGCGCGAAACCGTGCCGCGCCGCCACACCAGCCAGGTCTTGAGGTAACGGAACTGCTCCTGCATCGGCCAGGCGCAGACCGTGCTGCAGCCGGGCATGTTGTCGAGCATGCTGCGCGGCAGCATGGCCAGGCCGGCACCGGCGCTGACGCAGGCGAGCATGCCGTGGTACGACTCCATTTCGTGGATCTTGCCAGGCACCGCCTGGTCCTGGACAAACCAGTTCTCGAAGTGGTGACGGTACGAGCAGTTGGCCCGGAAGGCATAGATGCTCGCGCCGTTGACGTCCTGGGCACGGGTGACCGGGGCGTGGTTGAGCGGCGCGATGATCACCATCTCCTCCTCGAACACCGGCATGCCTTCGAGCGTGGGGTGCAGCACCGGGCCGTCGACGAAGGCCGCCACCAGGCGCCCGGCCAGCACGCCTTCGAGCATGGTCCCCGACGGCCCGGTGGACAGGTCGAGGTCGACCTTGGGGTAACGCTGGTTGTAGGCAGCCAGCAGCGCCGGAATGCGCACCGCCGCCGTGCTCTCCAGCGAACCCAGGGCGAAGGTGCCCTGCGGATCTTCCCCTGCCACGGTCAGCCGCGCCTCGTGCACCAGGTCGAGAATGCGCCGGGTGTATTCAAGGAAGTTCCAGCCCGCTGGCGACAGGCGCAGGCGGCTTTTTTCGCGGATGAACAGCTCGACACCGAGGTCTTCCTCCAACTGCTTGATGCGCGTGGTCAGGTTCGACGGCACCCGATGGATATGCTGGGCGGCGGCGCTGATGCTGCCCTGCTCGGCCACGGCCTTGAAGATCTCCAGTTGCACCAGGTCCACAGTCATTCTCCAAACGTGAATGTTTCGCTCATTATTATTCAGTTTTCATTAAAGCCATAGCCCACTAGTCTGGCCTCACTGATTAACAACAACGAGAGTGCCCCGCCATGAGTGCGATCAGCAGCCTGACCCACGCCATCTCCGTCAACCCGTTCAGCGGCGAGCAGATTGGCGCCTACCCGTTCGACACCGACGCCGCACTGGAAGCGGCGCTGCAACGTGCCAAGGCTGGCTATAGCCAGTGGCGCCAGGTGTCGCTGGGTCAGCGCAGCGAGTACCTGCTCGCCCTGGCCAGCACCCTCGAAGCCAAGGCCGAAGCCTTCGCGCAGATGATCAGCCGCGAAATCGGCAAGCCGATCGCCCAGGCCCGTGGTGAAGTCGCCAAGTGCGTCGGCCTGTGCCGCTGGTATGCCGAGCACGGTCCGGCCATGCTCGCCGCCGAGCCGACCCAGGTCGAGAAAGCCCGCATCGAGTACCGCCCGCTGGGCCCGATCCTCGCCGTGATGCCGTGGAACTTCCCGGTCTGGCAGGTGCTGCGCGGCGCCGTGCCGGCGATCCTGGCGGGCAACACCTATGTACTGAAGCACGCACCGAACGTGATGGGCAGCGCTTACCTGCTGGGTGAGCTGTTCAAGGACGCCGGCCTGCCTGAAGGCGTGTTCGAAGTGCTGAACGTCACCCCGGACGGCGTCACCCGCGCCATCAACGACGTGCGCATCGCCGCCGTGACCCTGACCGGGAGCGTGCGTGCCGGCATGGCCATCGGTGCCCAGGCGGGTGCGGCGCTGAAGAAGTGCGTGCTGGAGCTGGGGGGTTCCGACCCGTTCATCGTGTTGGCTGACGCCGATATCGATGCCGCCGTGCAGGCCGCCGTGATCGGTCGCTACCAGAATACCGGCCAGGTCTGCGCCGCTGCCAAGCGCCTGATCATCGAACAAGGCGTCGTTGAGGAATTCACGCGCAAGTTCGTCGAAGCCACGCGCAAGCTGAAACTCGGCAACCCGCTGGAAGACGATACCTACATCGGCCCGATGGCCCGCTTTGATCTGCGCGACGAGCTGGATGGCCAGGTCCAGGCGACGCTGGCCGAAGGTGCCACCCTGCTGCTGGGCGGCAACAAGGTCGAAGGCGTGGGCAACTTCTACGCACCGACCGTGTTCGCCAACGTCACCCCGGACATGACTGCGTTCAAGCAGGAGCTGTTCGGGCCGGTGGCGGCGATCATCACTGCCCGTGACGCCGAGCATGCCGTGGAGCTGGCCAACGACAGCGAGTTCGGCCTGGCGTCGACCATCTATACCGCCGACTATGCGCTGGCCGAGCGCATGACCGCCGCGCTGGACACCGGTGGCGTGTTCATCAACGGCTACTGCGCTTCCGACCCCCGCGTGGCGTTTGGTGGCGTGAAGAAGAGCGGTTTCGGGCGTGAGCTGTCGCACTTTGGCGTGCGCGAGTTCACCAATGCCCAGACCGTTTGGCTGGATCGTAATTGATACCAGGCATTGGGGCCGCTGTGCGGCCCCAGCACCGTCAACCCCGGACCTGGTCCTTGACCCAGTCCAGCATCCCCCCCGGCACGATCAGTTCATGCCGCGCCCGCGAACAGGCGGTATACAGCCCCGCCAACATCCGCGCCCGCTCGTTGCGGTTGCCCGCTGTGGCAGGCGCCACCATCAGCTCCGGCGACACCATCACCCGGGCGAACTCCATGTTCTTCACATCCCGCACCCGCCCGAGGAACAGCTTCGGCGCCTTGTCCCAGCGGTAACGGCTCTTGGCCTTGGCAAAATGCTCGGAGGTATAGCCTTTGCGCAGCATGCCGGCCACGGCAACAAAGGCCTTGTCGTCGCCCTTGTCCTGCTCCAGCGCTTGCCAGCTGGGGTAACGGAACAACATCGGATGACGCGCCCGGGTGCCGTGGCGATACAGCTCGATGCAATCCTCGACGAACAGCTCGAAGTCCTTGCGCGCGCTTTGCAGCAACACGAAGGGCACCCCTTGGTGGGTCAGGCGCTGGAACCAGCCAAACAGGCCCCACTCGTCATCGACGATCAAGGCGGTTGGCTGCTCGGGCACCGTCACGGTGTCGAAGAAACTCACCCGCGTGTAATGCTCGGCGCTGCCACTGAAGGCGGCCTGGATCGCCGCCGGGTGCGCCTGAATCAGCGGGTTGAGCACGCCGTCCATGGCCGGGCCGGCGCGCAGCGAATGGTCGATGTAGCGCTGGCGGATGAAGTTGCCATGGTGCGGGCTGAGGCCATTGAGGTTCTGCAACTCGTCACCCAGGGCGATCACCGACTGCGGGCTGCGATCGAGCACCGAGAGCATCGGCGCGGACAATTCATGGGCTTCGTCTACGATGACATGGCTGTAGCGGCTGTCGATCACCTCGGCGGTCAGCGACAGCAGCTTGACCCGGTGGTAGTCACGCACCGGCAGCTGGATTTCGCGGGCTGACGGGCGGATCAGCTCCTGCCAGTACAGGCGGGCCTTTTCCAGCAGCACTTCCTGGTCCAATGGCGAGGTACCCGGCCCGGCCCAAGGCAAGTGATGCAGCTGCAACTGGCTGTCGCCGCTGCGGCAGAAGCTGCGCACGGCCTTGACGCACAGGGCCACCACATCGCACGCAGCGAGCGGGCCGATGTCGGGGATGTTCAGCCAGCGCACCACCTGCGCCTCCTGCGGGCGCCAGGACAGTTTGGTGCGATACGGGTCGCGCAGGCGCCAGCCGTTGCTGGTGAGGTCACGGTTGAGGATTTCGTCGGCCAGCTGGCCGAAGGTCAGCGCAGTGTAGGCCTGGGCATCCTTCACCCGTGCCTGCAATGCCCGCAACTGGCCTTCGGTAAGGGCCAGCAACAGCGTGCGCTGGGGGTCGAGCAGGCGGGCGAACTGGTGGATCAGGAAGGTCTTGCCGGTGCCGGCAAAACCCTGCACGGCAACCGATTCGTCGACGCCGCAAAGAAACTCGCGCAGCAGGCGGTTCTGTTGGTCACTGAGCATCAGGTCAGTGGCCAGTGACGGCAGGTAGACCGGGTGCAGCGGGGTCACGCGCTGGCGGTAGCTGTCGGCGAACTGGAAATTCCACTGGCCTTCGGCGTCCTGGAACTCGTCGGCCTGGTACTCGGTTTCGGCCGACACCAGGGCGACGCCATTCTCACCCAGCATGCCCAGCCCCATGGCGAACGCCTCGCGGTCGAAATGCTGCGCTACCTGCCCCTGGAAGCGGCCCGGGGCTGCGCCTTCGACTTCATTTGCGATACGCACGATCTCGGCGAAGCGGCGCTCCTGCGCGTCCGCCGAGGCGCTGGCCGGCTGGCGTGGCAGGTTCTGCACGAACAGCACGGCGGCAGCCTCCAGCAGGCTGGCGGTCGGGAAGTAGTCAGTGGCGGTGGGCGCGCTGGCCAGGCGGTCGGCCTGGTCGCTGGGCAAAGGCAGGTAGAACATCGGGACCTCGGGTGGAAACTGCCGGGCACGATAGCAATTTTCCAACGGGAATGCTGGGTTGTCTGCACCGGCCCTTTCGCGGGTGAACCCGCGAAGAGGCCGGTAAAGGCACCATAGGACTCAGCCCCTTCCCCGCTTCAAGGTCTCGCTCGGAAACTCCTTGAACAATTGCCGGTAACTCTCTGAAAACCTTCCCAAATGCCAGAACGACCAGCGCATGGCCACCTCGGCCACGGTCACCTCACCGCCGCGCAACAGGTCCCGTCGCGCACCGTTGAGCCGACGCAAGCGCAACCAGTGTGCCGGCGGCATCCCGGTGAAGGCCTTGAACGCCTGCTGCAGCTGGCGCAGCGACACACCGGCCACCTCGGCCAGCTCGACCAGATTGAGGGTTTCTTCCGGGCAATCTGCCGCCCATTCGCTGACCCGCTGCATGATCGCCCGCTCCTCGCCGCGCCGCCCCAGCGCCCCGCCCTGCAAGCGCTGGCAGGCATTGTCGAGGATGAACAGGCAGTCTTCGAGCAACTGCTCGGCCAATGCCTGCCCTTGCAACGGGCAGTCGGCCTGGCCAAGGCGGGTCAGGGTGGCGCTCAGCCAACTGCCGAACAGCGCGTTCTGCCCGCTGCCCAGCGGCACCATGAACAACCCTTCGAGCCGTTGCGGGTCCAGGCCATGGCGGGCGAGAAAGGCCTGGTCGAACACTACGGCCACTTCCTGGTAGTTCTCCGGGGTGATCCAGATGTTGCGGCTCTGCTCGTTGAGCAGGTACAGGCTGTTTTCGCTCTGGTCGAAACAGAACGCCAGCGAACCGCTCGGCGCGCGGAAGAACTGCTCGACGCGGGTATTGAGCCGTTCCTCGTAGACCTCCACGCCATCAAGCCCCAGGCAGCGCAACTGGCCGCTGAAATGCCCCGGCGACATCTGCCGGTACTGCTGCTGCCAACCGGGGGTGGCGCGCACCTGTTCGGAGACATCCGTGGTGTGGAAAGCCTGAACCTGCAAGGCATTGGGCGTTGTCACGCTTTGTCCTAGTTGCACTCTTTTGGTGCATTCATCGCTGAAGAAAGTGGATAGATGGCTTTGCGGGCCTGCGCTCAAGATAGTCTCCAGCGCGCCACCTGGGAAGCCACCGGCACCTGCCGCGCACACAAAAACCCAACCAAGAGGTCTGTATGAACGCCCCCTTCGATCAGCTGTCCACCTGGCTGAAAGAACACCGCATCACCGAAGTCGAATGCGTGATCAGCGACCTGACCGGCATCGCCCGCGGCAAGATCGCACCGACCGCCAAATTCCTTCACGAGCGCGGCATGCGCCTGCCAGAAAGCGTGCTGCTGCAGACCGTCACCGGCGATTACGTCGATGACGAGATCTACTACAGCCTGCTCGATGCAGCCGACATCGATATGGTCTGCCGCCCCGACCCGACAGCCGTCTACCAGATTCCATGGGCCATCGAACCGACCGCCATCGTCATCCACGACACCTTCGACAAACAGGGCAACCCGATCGAGCTGTCGCCACGCAACGTGTTGAAGAAGGTGCTCAAGCTGTATGCCGACAAGGGCTGGCAGCCGATCGTCGCGCCAGAGATGGAGTTCTACCTGACCCAGCGTTGCGAAGACCCGGACTTGCCCCTGCAAGTGCCACTGGGCCGCTCGGGCCGCGCCGAAAGCGGACGCCAGTCGTTCTCGATCGACGCCGCCAACGAATTCGACCCGCTGTTCGAAGACGTGTACGACTGGTGCGAGCTGCAGGGCCTGGACCTGGACACGCTGATCCACGAGGACGGCCCGGCGCAGATGGAGATCAACTTCCGTCATGGCGACGCGCTGGACCTGGCCGACCAGATCACCGTGTTCAAGCGCACCATGCGTGAAGCCGCGCTCAAGCACAACGTCACCGCCACCTTCATGGCCAAGCCGATCACCGACGAGCCGGGCAGCGCCATGCACCTGCACCAGAGCGTGGTCGACATTGCCACCGGCAAACCGGTGTTCGCCAATGACGATGGCAGCATGAGCGAACTGTTCCTGCACCACATTGGCGGCCTGCAGAAGTACATCCCCAAACTGCTGCCGATGTTCGCGCCGAACGTCAACTCGTTCCGCCGCTTCCTGCCGGACACCTCGGCACCGGTCAACGTCGAATGGGGCGAGGAAAACCGCACCGCCGGCCTGCGCGTGCCGACCTCCAGCCCCGATGCCATGCGGGTGGAGAACCGCCTGCCGGGTGCGGACGCCAACCCTTACCTGGCGATTGCCGCCAGCCTGCTGTGCGGTTACCTGGGCATGATCGAGAAGATCGAGCCGAGCGCGCCGGTCCAGGGCCGTGCCTATGAACGGCGCAACCTGCGGCTGCCGATCACCATCGAGGATGCCCTGCAGCACATGGAAGATTGCCAGACCGTGCAGCGCTACCTGGGCAAGCAGTTCGTTCAGGGCTACGTGGCGGTCAAGCGCGCCGAGCATGAAAACTTCAAGCGCGTCATCAGTTCCTGGGAGCGCGAGTTCCTGCTGCTGAGCGTGTGATTCTCCGGGGGGCGCCAAGCGCCCCCTTGCACCGAATTCAAAGAACAAGACCAACGAGGTGTCGACATGCGTCATCTGCAAGCCCTGATCCCCGCCACATTCGCCCTGCTGTTCGGCGCCGCCGCACAGGCCACGCCCAGCGTCAGCGTGTACAACTGGACCGACTACATCGGTGACACGACCCTGGCCGACTTCCAGGCCAGCAGCGGAATCAAGGTCGTCTATGACGTGTTCGACTCCAACGAAACCCTGGAAGGCAAGCTGCTCGCTGGCCGCACCGGCTACGACGTGGTGGTGCCTTCCAACCACTTCCTGGCCCGCCAGGCCCAGGCCGGTGCATTCCTGCCGCTGGACCGCAGCAAGCTGCCGAACTGGCAGCACCTGGACCCGAAGCTGCTCAAGCAGCTTGAACAGAATGACCCCGGCAACCAATACGCAGTGCCGTACCTGTGGGGCACCAACGGCATCGGCTATAACGTCGAGAAGGTCAAGGCCGCGCTGGGCGTCGACCATATCGACTCCTGGGCCACCCTGTTCGAGCCGCAGAACCTGAAGAAGCTCAAACAATGCGGGGTGGCCTTCATGGACTCCCCCGACGAGCTGTTCCCGGCGATGCTCAACTACCTGGGCATGGACCCACGCAGCGAAAAACCGGGCGACTATGCCAAGGCCGAAGCGCGCCTGCTCGAACTGCGCCCGTACATCAATTACTTCCACTCCTCCAAGTACGTCTCGGACCTCGCCAATGGTGATATCTGCGTGGCCTTCGGCTATTCCGGCGACGTGTTCCAGGCGGCCAACCGGGCCGTGGAAGCGAAGAACGGCGTCAAGATCGCCTACAGCATTCCCAAGGAAGGCAGCAACCTGTGGTTCGACCTGCTGGCGATCCCCAAGGATGCCCAGAACCCTGAGCAGGCCCTGGCGTTCATCAACTACCTGCTCGACCCGAAAGTGATCGCCAAGGTCAGCGCCACGGTCGGCTATGCCAACGCCAACCCGGATGCCCAGGCCTACATGGACAAGTCGCTGGTCGACAACCCCGAGATCTACCCACCCCAGGCGGTGCTGGACAAGCTGTACATCTCCAGCACCCCGAGCCCGAAGATCATGCGCGTCATGACCCGCTCCTGGAGCAAGATCAAGTCCAACCGTTGAACCGAGAACGCGCCATGCCTTTCGATACCCAACATACCGCGTCGTACTACGCCGCCACGGCGCGCAACGCGACGCCCTACCCCTGCCTTGAGGGTGAACTGACAGCTGACGTGTGCGTGGTCGGCGGTGGCCTGACCGGGGTCAACACCGCGCTGGAACTGGCCGAGCGCGGGCTTTCTGTAGTGCTGCTGGAGGGCCGGCGCATCGGCTGGGGCGCCAGCGGGCGCAACGGCGGCCAGCTGATCCGCGGCATCGGCCATGATGTCAGCGGCTTTGCCCGCTACGTCGGCCAGGACGGCGTGCGCTACCTGCAGCAGGCCGGCATCGACTCGGTGGCCCTGGTGGCTCGCCGCATCGAGCAATACGCGATTGCCTGTGACCTGCGCTGGGGCTTCTGCGAACTGGCCAATACCCCGGCACAGTTCGCTGCCTTCAAGGCTGAACAGGACGACCTGGCCAGCCTTGGCTACCGCCACGAAACCCGCCTGGTCGGGCCCGAGGGCATACATGAGATCGTCGCCAGCGACCAGTATGCCGGCGGCCTGGTGGACATGGGCTCAGGCCATCTGCACCCGCTCGACCTGGTGCAGGGTGAAGCGCGTGTGGCCCACGGCCTGGGTGTGCGCATCTTCGAGCAAAGCCCGGTGCTGCGCATCGAGCATGGCCCCACGGTGACCCTGCACACGGCACGGGGCAAGGTACGGGCCCAGAGCCTGGTGCTGGGTTGCAACGCCCACCTCGACGAACTGGAGCCACGCCTGAGCGGTAAAGTGCTGCCGGCCGGCAGCTACGTGGTGGCCACCGAGCCGCTGACCGAAGCAGTGGCCAGCAGGCTGATCCCGCAGAACATGGCCATGTGTGACCAGAAGGTCGGCCTGGACTACTACCGCCTCACTGCCGACCGCCGCCTGCTGTTTGGCGGTGCCTGCCATTATTCAGGGCGTGACCCCAAGGATATCGCGGCCTATATGCGGCCGAAGGTGCTCAAGGTGTTCCCGCAACTGGCCGATGTGCGCATCGACTACCAGTGGGGCGGCATGATCGGCATCACCGCCAACCGTTTCCCGCAAGTGGGACGGTTGAGCCAGCACCCTAACGTCTTCTATGCCCAGGGCTATTCCGGGCATGGGCTGAACGTGACCCACTGGACGGCGAAGTTGCTGGCCGAAGGCATCGCGCTGGGGCAGAGCCAGGGGCTGGATGTGTTCAGCGCGGTGCCACACCTGACGTTCCCCGGCGGCAAGGCGCTGCGCTCGCCGCTGCTGGCACTGGGGATGTTGTGGTACCGGTTGCGGGAGGCCCTGGGTTAAGTGCGAGTCAGGCCGAGCTTGTCGCGGGAATGACCTTCTCGCGACGGCTCAACTTTACAAGCAGCCTTATGAAAGCATGGTAAACACCTGATTTATATACGTTTACTCTGACAGATACGAAATCAAATAAATTACCTAAAGAATTGCCTGCAACCCTTTGATTGCAATGACATTTAGTAACTTCAGCGCAGGGCCTGCCGGACGTGTCTCGCCCTGCTCCCATTTACGCACCGTTGATGCGCTGGTATGCAGATGCAGTGCGAACACCGGCTGGCTGAAATTCAGTGCCTCACGAAGCTGGCGAATATCCAGCGCACTGAAATCCCGCACCGGAGCGGGACAGAGCATTTCGAAATCCCGAAGGGTAACCTTGCCAACAGCCCCGGCCTCATGAAGAACGGCCAGATCCTCTCGCAACGATTCAACAATTTTGCTGCTCACAGCAAACCTCCATCAATACACCTGATTGCAATGCCCGCCTGAGCGCTACAGGACAAAGCTCCAGGAAAACCCTACCAGCGAAGCGCAACGCTTTTTGTTCTTCCGGCGTGATGTTGGCCTTGTCGCTCTTGGCAAACCCGTGCAGAAACACATAGCGATTGCCGATACGAGCAGACAGCAGTGTCCGGTAACCACCGCGCTTGCCGGTACCGTGCCCTGCAACACGCTTCTTGAACAACTCACCGCCGAGGCTGGCATCAACCAGCCCTCTGCGCATTTCATTCACCGCCTGGCACAACATCGCATCTGATAGTTTCTGCCCGGCTTGCCAGCGCGCAAAATCCTTGCGCTTGAGAACTTCCATGAGCGGCCTCCAAACCATACCCGTTACGGGCATAGTTTTTCAACGGTCGCCACGATTGCATAGACGGCGCATTCCGGCCAAATCGTAGGAAAAGTCAACGCCACAACTCGTTTTGAAGCGACTTTTCGCCGGCCCACTGGCCAACTGCCAAGCACCTGCTAGCGTTGTTCTGGCCGACCTTTCATGGATGCAAGACCATTATGAAATCATTGCCTCGCGTTACCCTGTTGTGCGCCGCTTTGCTCGCTGTGGCCGCCTGCTCCAGCAACCGCGTGGACCCCAAGGACTATTCCGGCTTCCTCAAGGACTACAGCCGCCTGCAGGAAGTGAAAAGCCCATCCGGTGCACCGGTGATGCGCTGGATCGACCCCAAGGTCAATGTCAACCAGTACACGCAGGTGTTCATCGAGCCGAGCCAGTTCTACCCCAAGCCGCAAGCGACGGCGGTCATTTCCCAGCAGACACTGAGTGAAATCACTCGCTACTTCAACGAGGCCCTTCGCCGTGAAATGGGCAGCGTACTGACCCTGGCCAAGGCGCCCGGCCCGGGCACCATCGTGGTCCGCCCGGCAATCACTGCGGTTTCTACCAGCAATGAAAGCCTCAAGCCTTACGAATTCATCCCGATCGCGCTGATTTCGGCGGGCGTCAACACCGCCATGGGCGGCCGCGACCAGGAAGTGGATGTCGGTGTCGAAGCAGCCTTCCTCGATGGCGGCAGCCAGAAGGTACTGGCCCAGGTGGTGCGCAAGGGCACCGGCAAAGAACTGGAAAACGACAAGACCAAGCTGACCCTGAACGACGTCAAGCCCGTGCTCGACGGCTGGGCCAAGGACATGCGCGCCAGCTTCATCAGCCTCAAGAACAAGAGCAAGTAACCCTTAGCCGCTCCGCTCGTCGGAGACAGTTCAAAAACGCCATCACTGCCTGGCAGCCCTGCTTTACTCAAGCGGGCTGCCAGGCAGGCGGCACCGCAGACCAGGGACTGGTTGCACAAGCTGGCTGACAACAGCCACTCGCTCCGGGCAAGCAACATCGCCCGGCTCCCTCTTCTCCCCGCCTTTTCCGCCCGCCTTTGCAGCCGTGTACCGGTATTTCATTCATCGAATGCAATGGAGGCAATCATGTCTGATTCACTGCTCGTACCTTCGGCAGGCCTGTTCCCGGTGTCCTACCAGATCGGCAACAACGCCGCTGGCGCCCCGCGCCTGCAACTGGACCTGCTGGTCTACACCCCGGACCGCAGCCTTAACGGCGCAGCCCAGATCACACAGGCCATCAACCCACCACTGGACCTGCACCTGGACGTCTGGGGCAGCTACACCTACCTCACCGTCCAGCCGCCCAGCGAAGGCAGGATCCTGATCACCGCCCAGGGCAACCAGGGTGGCCCGCATGCCAACTCACCGGTGCAGTTCAAGTTCAGGGCGCTGCTCGACCCGAGCTGGCAGCGCGGCGTGGCCGATTACGAGTACTTCAATGGCCAGCGCTGGGTCAGCGTGGACAACGTCCCGGTCACACTGGAAGGCCAGCGCATCCAGCAACTGGCCAATGTCGACCTGCACAGCGAGCTGCACAACGCCACCCTTGAGGCCGCCATCGCCAACGGCGATCTCGCGCACCTCAAGCAGTTGGCCACCGGCGGCCTCGACCAGGCCCTCGCAGCGACCAAGTCCCCGGCCACCAAGGCCGCCAAGAAAGCCTGAGCAGGCAAGGAGAAACACCATGGCAATCGGACTGTTCCATGTTCGCCTGAACGTCAGCAACGGTTTGCTCGGCGCTCCGACCTTGACCCTCGACCTGTTGGTCAACACCGTGACCAAGAAGGTCTCCGGCAAGGCCCGGGCCAGCCAGGCCACCTACCCGTCGCAGCCATTCCAGGCCAACGTGTGGGGTGACTACAGCGAGCTGCAGTTCGCGCCAGCCGGCGCGCCGTCGATTGTTTTGAGCCTGGACGGCAGCCCCAGCGGGCCGCTCAGCCAGATCGCGCAGACCTTCCACCTGCACGGCCTGCTGGATAGCGGCTGGAGCAACGGCTCGGCCAGCTACCGTTACTTCAGTAACGGCCACTGGGTTGATCAGCATGGGCGAGTGCGCAAGGCGCCGGATGTGACCCATCAGGGCCGTCCGCAATTGGCCCAGCGGCTGAAGGCGGCCGTCAGCCAACTGGAAAGCGTGTAACCCGCAAGCAGCGTTCGCCGGCAAGGCCACTTGCCGGCGAAACGCCGGTCAACACTCGACGAACGCTACCGCCAGGCCACCCCGCGAGGTTTCCTTGTAGTTGGCATGCATGTCGGCGCCGGTGTCGCGCATGGTGCGGATCACCCGGTCGAGCGAGATGAAATGCTCGCCGTCACCCCGCAGGGCCATCTGCACGGCATTGATCGCCTTCACCGCAGCAATCGCATTGCGCTCGATGCACGGCACCTGGACCAGCCCGCCAACCGGGTCGCAGGTCAACCCGAGGTTATGCTCCAGGGCGATCTCGGCGGCGTTTTCAAGTTGCGGTGGTGTGGCGCCCAGCACTTCGGCCAGGCCGGCAGCGGCCATCGAGCAGGCCGAGCCGACCTCGCCCTGGCAGCCGACTTCAGCCCCGGAGATCGATGCATTCTTCTTGCACAGGATGCCGACCGCAGCAGCAGCCAGCAGAAACGCCACCACATCGTCGTCACAGGCGCTCGGGTTGAACTTCATGTAGTAGTGCAACACAGCCGGGATAATGCCGGCGGCGCCGTTGGTAGGCGCGGTGACCATCCGCCCGCCGGCGGCATTCTCTTCGTTGACCGCCAAGGCAAACAGGTTGACCCACTCCATGGCGCTCAAGGTCGAACCGATCACGTTGGGCTGCCCGGCCTCCTGCAGGCTGCGGTGCAGCCGCGCGGCACGTCGCCTGACGTTGAGCCCACCCGGCAGGATGCCTTCGTTGCGCAGGCCGTTGTCGACGCAATCGCGCATCGCCGCCCAGATCCGCAACAGGCCTTCACGCACCTCGGCTTCCGGGCGCCAGGCGCACTCGTTGGCCATCATCAGTTGAGCCACGCTCAGCTGGTTGGCCTTGCACAGGGCCAGCAGTTCGGCGCCGCTGGAAAATTCGTACGGCAGGTGAACGGCATTGGCTTCGGCTTGCGGTGCGTCAAGCTCGCTCTGCTCGACGATGAAGCCACCACCGATGGAATAGTAGGTCTGCTGGAACAGGCTGCCCTGCCCGCCCATGGCTTCCAGGGCCATGGCATTGGGGTGATACGGCAGGCTCTCGTCCAATAGCAGCATGTCGCGGGCGTACTGGAACACCAGCGGGTGGCTGCCGTCGAGCATCAGGCACTGCTCCTGCAGCAGTTGGTTGATGCGCGGCTCGATGGTGGCCGGGTCGATGCGATCCGGCCACTGCCCCATCAGGCCGAGCAGGCAGGCGCGATCAGTGGCATGGCCTACCCCGGTGGCTGAAAGCGAGCCATACAGCCGCACTTCGATGCGCTGCACCTGCGCCAGCAGGCCTCGCTCGCGCAACGCCTGGGCAAAGCTCGCCGCCGCCCGCATCGGGCCTACGGTGTGGGAGCTGGATGGGCCGATGCCAATCTTGAAAAGGTCGAAAACACTGATAGCCATGCTAATGCCTGACCGTGTCGGTGCTGAACGCCGCCGCACGGTTATCTGAGAAAATTGAGCGGTATTGCCAATTTGCGCGATACTGCCGCGCTCACTGCCAGATGACCAACGAAACTTCCTAAGCAAGGCTTTAGTGGTACTAAACAATGCGACGACAACTCAATGGCCAGATGTTCGTCTGGCTGCATGTCTTCTCCTGCGCGGCGCGGCACCTGTCGTTCACCCGTTGCGCCGAAGAACTGCACATCACCCCTGGTGCGGTCAGCCAGCAGATGCGCCAGCTCGAAGAACGCCTGGGCTACAAACTGTTCCTGCGCCGGGCGCGCGGCGTGGAGCTGAGTGCCGAAGGCCAGCGCCTGGCGCAGACGGTGACCGAGGCCTATGGCAGCATCGAGGCTGAATTGTTGCGCCTGGATGCCGGGGAAATCCGCGGCACCCTGCGCCTGCGGTCGATCCCGTCGTTTCTGGCCAAGTGGCTCACCCCTCGACTGCCGCGCTTCCAGCAGCGCTACCCGGACATCGAGCTGCGCCTGGTCGCCGAAGACAGCGCCCAGGCCCTGCACCCGGGCGACTTCGACCTGGCCATCGACCTCAACGACGGCAGTTACCCCGGCATGCTGTCGACCCCCTTGCTGGACGAGCAGATCTTCCCGGTCTGTTCACCCGCGCTGCTGCGTGGCCGCCCACCGCTGCATGGCCCGGCAGACCTGGCGCATTACCCGCTGCTGCACGACATCACCGCCTGGCGCGGCAGCTCGGAATACGCGGAGTGGGAGTTCTACCTGGAGGGCATCGGCGCCAGCGGGCTGGACGTGCGCCGAGGGCATACCTTCAACCGCAACCACCTGACCATCGAAGCGGCGATCGCCGGCATCGGCGTGGCCATTGCGCGGCGTACGCTGCTCAATGACGAGCTTGAGCGCGGCGCCTTGATCGTGCCGTTCGGCCACCCCATCGCCAACCACAAGCGCTACATGGTGCACTACCCGCCGGGCGGGTTGAACCAGCCCGGCGCCCGTGCGGTGCATGACTGGCTGGTGGAGGAAGCGCAAGGTTTCCGCACCTTGCACCCGCTGGCGCTGCCGGCCTGATCACTCGGCGGCAATGTGCTTGATGTCGAAGTTGAACGACGGCACATAGCCGGTACCGAGCAGATGCGGGCACTCCGAGCTCCTGTAGTCATCGCTGAGCAAGTCCTGGGTGCTGTCATAGCCTGGCATCGATATCCCAGCCATGTTCAGCAGCGTGTGCGGCAGCGAGGCGATGCTGACCTGCTGGTCCTCCCTGGCCTTGAGCTTCTCCAATTTGCCCGACTGCTCCGGCGAGAGGTTGCCGCTGGACCAGACAAACGCCGAGGTCGACAGGTCGTATTCATTACCCATGCCATGGCCCAGCAGTGCCCGGCTGTCATCCAGCAGGTTCTCGCCATGGTCTGACGAGTAGACCAGCAGCGCTTTCTTCTGGCTGGCCGTCAGTTGCTGCATGATCGAGGACAGCAGCCAGTCGGTATACAGCACCGAGTTGTCGTAATCGGCCGTGATCCGGTCTTTCTGGCTGTCGCTGGCAGGCTTGAACTGGGCAAAGTCACTTGGGAAACGCCGGGCGTATTCGAAGTGGCTGCCCTTGATATGGATGAATATCGCCTGCCGCTGCCCATTGGCCTTGCCCAGCACGTTCTGCAACGCCGGTATCAGCGCACCGTCATAGCTGCGCTCCAGGTACTGGCGGTATTGAGCTTCTGCGGCGATCTGCGGAATGATCCCGCCAAAGCTGTCAACCTCCTGCGAGGACAGCCAGTACGTGTCGTAACCGGCCGCACGGAAGATCCCTACCAACGACTTGTTCGAAGCGATCAGATCCCAGTCGCGGATGGGTTCCAGGCTCAGCAGCGAAGGCACGGCAACCGAGGTGTAGGGCGCGGTGGTGCACATGCGGTTGAACTTGAACAGCCCCGGCTGCTGATCGAGGTGGGGCGTGGTCCTGTTGTGGTAGCCGTACAACGACCAGTTGTGCGGGCGCGAAGATTCACCAATGACGAACACCAATGTCTCGATGTCGGCCTGGTCAGAGATGCTGGTGATCTTCACCTCCGACTCCAGGCGCTGCTTGATGTACCCCTTGGACTCCACATACAAGGTCGCCGTCAGGCCGATCTGCGACAGGTAGCCTACCGGCGTGCTCTGGTCTTTCGCCACTAGGTCGAGCACTGCGCCTTTACTCAGTGAGTTGGCCTTGACGGTCTTGTAAAAATAAGCGCCATAGCCCAGCAGCAATCCCCCCAGCGCCAGCACAAGGATGGCCTTGTTGCGGTACAGGCGACGCCCATGCAGCCCGGCCAGCCCCACCCCGTAGCAGAGTGCGAACAGGGCCAGTGTGCCGGCGATAGAACGCCAGTAGGTGGCCAGAAAGTCGGTCGCTTCCTTGTAGTTGGTCAAGGCAATGAACAGATACGCCGCCGTCAGCCGCGAACCGAAGTTCAGCACGACGAACAGGTCGATGCTCGCCAGCAGATAGAAGGGCAACAGCAGCAGATGCACCTTGAACTGATTGGCGGATACGAAGCGGATTGCCAGCAGCCACAAGAATGAAATGGCAAAGGTGTACAAAACCAGCAAGTCGACTTTCGCGCATTGGCAATCTGCCAACAGCCTGGCGAACAGCGGCGACAACAAAAATGCCCAAAGTAATAGCGAGGGCCACTCGGCTTTCAACAGCCCGACGGCACCCGCCCTTCTCGCTGGCAAGTTGCTCATGCCCCCTCCCCTTTACGCCGCCTTTCATGCAGGCATCAATAAGCCTGCTTGCCGGTGAAGGCATTGACCGTTCGCACCAGGATCACGAAGTCGAGCCACAACGACCAGTTGTTGATGTACTCGATGTCCGAATTGACCCGCTGGATCATCTGCTCGATGTCCTTGGTTTCACCCCGATACCCGCGCACCTGCGCCAGGCCGGTCATGCCAGGCTTGATGTTGTGGCGGGCGAAGTAATCGACGATGTCCGGTGAATACAAGTTGTCGTGCTGCAAGGCATGGGGCCGCGGGCCGACCAGCGACATGTCGCCGGTCAGCACGTTGAACAGTTGCGGCAGCTCATCGAGGCTGGTGCGCCGGATGAATGCCCCAACCCGGGTCAGCCGTGGGTCATTGCGCTGCGCCTGTTCGACCACACCGTTTTCCGGCTGATGCACATGCATGCTGCGGAACTTCCAGATACGGAACGATTCCCCGGTCCAGCCCGTGCGGTCCTGACGGAAGAACACCGGCCCTGGGCTGTCCAACTTGATGATCACCGCGACCGCCAGCAACACCGGCGAGGCGCACAACAGGATGAGCGCGGCCAGCACGCGGTCTTCAAGGTTTTTCAGGAACAGGCTGGTCCCGGTCAGTGGCGTTTCCGACAGGGTCAGCACCGGAATCCCGGCAATCTCGCGCACGCTGTGATTGATCAGCCGCAGCGAGAAGATGTCCGGTACCCAATTGACCGCGATGCACTTGTCGAGCAACTTGAGGTAGACATCCTGAATGACTGCAGACCCCCCAAGGGGCGTAACCAGGTAGACCGTGCGGATGCCATGCTGGGCGATGATCTCGTCGAGGTCGGCAATGCTGCCCAACACCGGCAGGCGCGACTTTGCATCTTGCGTCTCACGGGCCTGATCTTCTTCCTGGTCGACCCAGATGCAGCCCATCACCCGCTCACCGAACCACGGGTTGTTGCTGATCTTCTGATACAGGAAGTTGGCCAGGTCGCCATTGCCGATGATCAGCGCGTTATCCAGCCGCGCATGGGCGGTGAAACGCTTCTGCAATTCGCGCATGGCCACGTGCAGGAACAACTGGACGATATAGCCAATGACAAACAGTTGCACGACCAGCAGCCGTGAATAGGTTTCGCTCTGTTTGGTCAGGAACGCGATCACCACCAGAAAACAGAACGTCGCCGACCAGGCCTTGAACAGCCTGAAGGCCTTTACCGAGAGCCCCACATTGCTGCGGTAGATGGCGTAGTGGTCATAAATGACCGCCAGCGCACCGATCAGCAGCAGCAGCATGATCACGTAGTCTGAGGTGATGTAGCCGAACTGGTCGTAGATCAGGTACCACGCCACACTGGTGACGGCAATCCCATCAAGGCCCGCTTGAACAGCGTTGCTGACGCTACTTCTTCGCTGGAGCAACGACCGACTGCTTCTGGGTTCGAAAACCATCGTAAGGCCTCACTGATCTGTGCGTGGCAATTGCCTGACCATCACAACGTAGCGATGGAAACTCACCTCAGGTACCTGAAAAACCTTTGAAAATTTGCAGCTCGGCGCGTCGCGTCGATTGATATCACTGTAGCAGCACCCGGCGTTTGCTGCGGGGCAGATCAAGCGCCCCGACAGGCAGCATCAAGCTTCACGACTACCCCCGATGCACAGGCGCTCTGGCATACAGCAGCGCACGCAACAGGAACAACGGATTGCCAACCACATAGCGTGTAAACAGGCGCTTGGGCTCTTTGAGCAAGCGGAAAACCCACTCACCGTTCAGCCGCCGCACCCAGTGGGGTGCCCGCGTTACCTTGCCCCCCAGAAAGTCGACAATGGCGCCGCCACACACGATCAGGCAGGGGCTGTCGAGCGCCGCCAGCCGAACGGCCACCTGTTCCTGCTTGGGCATCCCCATGCCCAGCACGATCAGCGCGGGCTGTTGTGCCTGGGCCAGGCCAAGGTACGTGTCGACCTCGGCAAAACCGTCGTGCCGTGACACCACGTGCACGCCATACTGCGCTTGGCAACGTTGCGCGGCCTCGGCCAGGAACGGCTCGCGCGTCCCCCAGAATGCCACGCGCCTGCCCTCGAAGGCCGCCAGCAGCTTGGGGATGAAGTCCGTGCCATTCATGTTGAGCCCGGGGGCCAGCCCCAGGCGCCGCAGCAATATCGCCATGCCGGCACCGTCGCGCAGCAGCACGTCAGCGGCCGCCAGTGCCTGGCCGTAATCAGCCTTGGCGGCGACCAGGTTCAAGGCATGGGCGTTGACGAAACCCAGCACGGTAGCCCGCTGCGGTGAACACAGCGAGGCGAGCAGGCGTTGCTCGTCCGTTGCGTCCTGGACCAGGCGCAGCTTGCCCATGACCGTCTTCCAGCGTTGCAACCAGGCCCACTCTCGCATCAGCTGTCATCCCGTTTCGAACGCACCCAGTCCACCTGGCGCTTGAGCAGGAACCCCAGGTACAGCGGGATTTTCCTCGCGGCATAGAACGGCGCGTACATCAGTACCGAAAACGGGATCAGCTCCCGTGCAAAGCGCGCCCACGCCAGCACGACGGCGGCGCCCAGCAGGCCCAGGGCCAGCGTGGCAAGCAGCGCTGGCATCAGCACGCCGAATACCCCGAACGCCAGCCAGCTGACCACAAAAAGCACCATCAGCAGCAAGGACAGCAAGGCCAGCGGCGGCACCAGCAGGTCCATGGCCATGCCCAGCAGCGGCCAGTTACGCCGCAACAACGCGCGCCCAAGCAGCGCGGGCCCCTCGGCCAGCACCACCCCCAGGTGGCCATGTTCCCAGCGCTTGCGCTGAATGCTCAGGCCTTCCTGGCTGGTGGGGAAGTGACTGTTGACCACAGCGTCCGGGCAGAACAGCGGCGGTTTGCCCAGCGCGGCGCACTCCAGGCCCAGCTTCAGGTCTTCGACCAGGTGCCCGGTTGCCAGGTTGACGGCCGACACGTCTTGCCAGGCAAAGGCCATGCCCGCCCCCATCAACTGGCAGGGCAAGCCCGCCCGTGCCCAACCACGCGGGCGAACCAGGTTCTTCACCCGCCAGGCAAACGCCGCTACCTGCACCTTCAGCCCTGCACCGGCAGGTGCATGCATCAGATACAGCGCTTGCGCGGGCCGGGCGTAGTCGACACAACAGCGCGCCAAGTGCTCAATCGCACCCGCGCCGACCTGGCAGTCTGCGTCGATGATGATCAGCACCTCGGGGGGCGACTGGCGCAGGTGCTGCACGCCGAAGTCCAGTGCGTAGCCCTTGCCCCGACGCTGGTGATCCTGGCGCTCGACCACTTGTGCACCCGCCGCACGGGCCAGGCTCGCGGTCTGGTCGGTACAGTTGTCGGCGACCACCAGCAACTGGTCGCCCTCACGCAATTGCGGCCTGATGCTGGCAAGTGTGGAGGCGATCAGCGATGCCTCGTTGTGCGCGGGCACCAGCACCGCCACCCGCGCACGAGCACCTTGCCGGGCGACCCGCACAGGCGCAGGCAGGCAGGCGAGCACCACCTGGGTGAACAGCACCAGGGTCGGCAACAGGACCAGCAGCACCGCCAGGCCCAGCACCCCGCTCAACAGGGTCAGCATGTCGCCACCTTGAAATGGCTGACCAGCCTGGCGGCTTCAGTATCGATGTCATGGCGCGTGAGCACGCGCTGGTAAGCAGCCTCGCCCATGCGTTGCAGAACCTCCACCGGTTGCTGCAGGCAGTCGAGCATGGCCTCGGTCAACGCCTCGACGCAGCCAGCCGGGAACAACCAGCCGTTCTCCCCCTGGCGGACCAGTTCGGGAATGCCTGCCACGTAGGTGGTAAGCACCGGCCGACGCAGCGCCATGGCCTCCATGATGACCACCGGCAAACCCTCGGCAAAGCTGGGCAGCACCAAGGCACGCGCGGCGAGGATTTCCTCCCGCACCTGCGCACTGCTGATCCAGCCGGTGATGCGCACCTGCGCCTGCAAGCCGTGCCGGGCGATCAGTGCCTCGATCGGGCCACGCAACTCGCCATCGCCGGCCAGTACCAGCTCGAAGTCCACGCCCCGGCTCGCCAACGCGCGTGCCGCCTCGATCAGCAGCAACTGGCCTTTCTGCTCGCACAAGCGCCCCACGCAAACCAGCCGGGGCGCAGCGGGCGGCGCAAGCAAAGCTCCCTCGTGGAAACTGCGCTCCAGGCCACAATGCACGACCTTGACCTTACCCCAGTGCTCATGCGCCACCCAGCGATACAACTGGCTGCGACCGAAGGAGCTGACGGCAGCCACGAACGCAGCCCGGCGCACCTTCTCGCCCAGGTGCAGGAGCTGCGCCTTGTCGAACTCTTCCGGCCCATGCACGGTGAAGCTGTAGGCCGGCCCGCCGAGGGCATTGGCCAGCATCACCACCTCGGTCGAGTTGGTGCCAAAGTGCGCGTGCACATGTTCCGCTGCAGATGCCTGCAACCATTGCACCACCCGGCACGCTTCGGCCAGGTAGACCAGGTGGTAAGGCCATGGGCGATCAGCGCGCCAGCCCAGGCGAAGCGCCAGGCGCAGTGCGCCAAGAAACCGCTTCGGTTGTGCCCGCGCAACCTCGCACAACGGCTTGAGCAAGCCCCTCAACCCCTCCTGCAGCACGTAACGGGTCTTGTCCCGTTCAGCCAGGTCTTCGGCGTCGTGCAGGTCGGCATCCCAGCCACGCAAGGCGATGCGTTGAACCTCGATGCCCTGGCGCTCCAGCGCCAGTATTTCGCGGCGAATGAAACTGTGACTGACCTTGGGATACTGATTGATGAAATAAGCAATACGCATAGTGCCCCGAATCTATGTTCGTTTACTGAAGGGCCAGGTCTGCCGTGCCCTGCTGCACAGGGCTGCCGGCCAAGGTGGCCTGTATCTGGCCAAACACGTCATCCAGCAACGCATGGCGCCTGCGGTACATGGCCCGTTTCTTCGCCGCGACTTCCTCTGCCGCGCGTTGCGCGGGCGCCAGGGGGATGGTGAAAAAGTCCTCGCGGTCCGATGGCCCAGCGCCATTTTCCTGCCAGATCACATCGTAGTTGGCCGCCAGGTCCTGGTGCTTGTCGGCGCCAAAATAGGGATGGCGATGGTGGCGGTACTCATCCCCCACCGCATAGATCCGCACGGCACCCACCGTTCTTGCCACGCACTTTATCGCCTCGATCAACAGGCTTCTGGGGCGCAGGCCTTCGAAATCCTTGGTCAGGTCGCGGTAGATGGTCAGCGAGGTCTCGCTGTCCACGCCCTTGTGGATGCCCTGCACGGCGCCGATGTACAAGCACAGGCCGGCAGCGTCACGGCACAGGGTAAAGGCGAGCGAGGCCACACGCAGATCGCCCTGGAACAGGTTGATCACCAGTTCCCCTTCGCGCTGAAACCAGATCGGCCGGTCGAGCACCAGGCGGCAAACGCTGGAGTACATCGACAGGTCGCACAGCTGCCGCTGCTCGTCACGCCGCAACAGCAGCAACGGGGCACAGTGCGCAGCGACCACTTCATAGTGCGACGCCACCGCTTCGAGCCGCTGCGGGGCACTCCAGCACTTGCTGATGTAGGGCCACTGAACGACGCCAATGCAGTCGACGCCCAGCCGCTCGAAGCGGTCCTGGCCCAGCGCCCGCGACATGCGCTGGGCGAAGGCCTGCAAGCCGGACCACTCCCGCGCCATCGATACCATCAACTTGAACTTGTTGTTGAGCGCGCGCAGCGAATAGCCGGGCTGCAGGGTGAGCACGCTCTTGGCCAGCGATCTGAACGTCATCGTCATGTCATTTGTACTCGATCAGCAGCGCCTTGCCGGCCGCATACCTGTTCAGCAGGAACTTCACCTGGCCGAGCATTTCCGGGAACTTGCCCAGCACCAGGAACACCGCCTGCCACCAGTTCTCCCGCGTCGAGCGCCCGCCCCGGCGTGCCAGGCGCACGGTCTGCAACGGATAGACCAGCAACAACCACAGCCCCCAACCGCCCGACAACAGGCTCACCGCCAGGATCGCCAGTGGCAGCTGCAGGCCCCACAACCAGGCGCGCCGCGATTCACGCAGCCAATGGCGTTCCGGCGTCTGCCCATGCAGGTAAGCGCCTTCGGCATAGGCATAACCGGCACGCAGACTACGCCGCCACCATTGCCCGAAGCGGGTCATGGCGGCATCGTGCAGGGTCATTTCATCGGGCAGGCGCCAGACCTTCCAGCCACCTGCACGCAAGCGCACGCACAGCTCCGGCTCCTCGCCGGCAATCAGGTCAGGGCGAAAACCGGACACCGCCATGAAGGCGTCGACACGCATCAGCGCATCGCCCCCGCAGGCCTTGGCCTCCCCCACTGGCGTGTCCCATTCCAGGTCGCAGAGCAGGTTGTACACCGAGCGCTGCGGGAAGCGTTCGCGGCGGCGCCCGCACACCACCGCCACGTCCGGGTGCTGGTCGAGAAACGCCTGGGCCTTGCCCAGCCAGCCGGCATCCACTTCACAGTCGCCGTCAACGAACTGCACATGGCGGATGCCGGGCACAATGCCTTGCAGGCAGGCAAAGCCCTCGTTACGCGCACGTGCCGCGGTAAAGGGTTGGGTCATGTCCAGCGCCACCACTTCAACGCCCAGACGATTCGCCAGCTGTACCGAGCCGTCGGAGGAGCCGGAATCCACATACACCAGTTGGTCCGCACGCCCCATCAGGGACACCAGGCAGCGCTCCAGGCGCTGGCCTTCATTGCGGCCGATCACCACCACTCCAATGCCTGTCTCCATGGGCCTCACTCGTCAGCTTCGGGCTAGGTCAGGTGTACTGCATCGCGTCGCTGTGCTTGCGTGTCTTGATGGTCGCGGGCACCCCCACTGCCAGGGAGTTGTCCGGCACATCGGTCAGCACCACCGCGTTCGAGCCTATCGCCACGTTGTTACCGATGCGTATATTGCCCAGCACCTTGGCCCCGGCGCCGATGTCCACGTTGTTGCCGAACACCGGGGCGATCGGTTCGTCGACATTCTTCAGGCCCACCACCACGCCGTTGCGGATCCGGCAGTCATCGCCAAAACGGGCATAGCCACTGATGACGATGCCGCCGAAGTGGTCGATGACGAAGTTGCGGCCAATCACCACCTCGCAGGGCAACTCGACCCCGGTGATGATCTGCACGAACTTGAACAGCACCTTGTAGACGAAGGAGCACACTTTGCGCAGCAAGGCTGGGCGCACGCCATAGCGCCAGCGGCCAAAACGATAGACCACCAGCACCCAGAACCCCTGGGCGCCCCAATCACCACCATGAGCGCGCAAGTCTGCACGGATGTTATCGAACATGCTTTCACCTACCGTGTGGGTTGGCTGGCAAACTGGGTCTTGAACAACAGCGACCAGGTGGCGCGGGTGTGCCGCCAGCACGCCTTGATCGCAGCCAGGCCGCGGCCTTTGAGCAATGCCTTGAGCGCCAGCACCAGGTCGCCCAGGCTCACCAGCAGCATGTGCAAGGCCAGCCCCGTTACACCGTGATGCTTGCGGAAATACAGCAGTTCGCTCTCGATCTGGTAACCGGATATCTGCCGGCTCGCCGCTTCCAGTTCGGCCACCGACTTGGAGCTTTCACCGCCAATGTGCACCACGGTGGTGTCGGGGAAGTACACCACTTTCCAGCCGGCTGCCTTCACCCGCTTGCAATGGTCCACCTCCTCGTAATAGAGGAAGTAACGCGGGTCGAACAGGCCCACCTGGTCGAGCACTTCCCGGCGCACCAGGTAAAAGCAACCCGGCAGCCAGTCACACTCACGCACCGAGGCGTGGTCCCAGTCCATTTCATCGACCATTTTCAGGCCCGGGAAGAAACGCCCGAGCCCGGTGCGCCCGACGAACACGTTCAAGGGTGTCGGGAAATAGCGGCAACTGGGTTGCAGATCACCGTCCCGGCCCACCAGGCGCACCCCGAGAATGCCGCACTCCGGGTGTGCTTCCATGTAATCGACGGTTTTCTGCAGGCTGTCGGCGGCCACGAAGGCGTCGGTGTTGAGCAGCAGCGCGTACTTGCCCTGCAGGTGCGCCAGCAACTGATTGTTAGCGCGGCCGAACCCGACATTGCGCGTGTTGCTCAGCAACAAGGCTTGCGGGCAGACCTTGCCCAGGCGCTCCACAGAGTCGTCGACCGAGGCGTTGTCCACCACCAGGTAGCTGGCCAACGCCTCACCGCCTGCGGCGCGCAGTGCATCGAACATCGGCTGCAGCAACGCGGCGGTGTTGAAGTTGACCACCATCACATCGACAGGCTTCTTATCCATTGCTGCCGTCCCCGAAGAAATAGCGACGCCGGTGCATCGCCAAGGTGGACTCCAGCGACGGGTCGTAGGAGCCTTTGCGCTGCTTGATCAGGTCTATCCAGGGGTAGGTGTTGCAGCGCTCCTCGACCCGCTTGATCAGGTCTTCAGTGGTACAGAGGAACTTGGCCGGGTTGCCGCCGACCACCGTCCCTGGCGCTACGTCCTTGGTCACCACAGCGCCGGCAGCCACCACCGAATCAGGCCCGATGGTCACCCGTGGCATGACGATCGCGCCATGGCCGACAAAACTGTTGTCCTTGACGTCGATGAAACCGACCGAGTCCAGCTTCCCGCCGTAGCAGATTTCGATCAGCGCCACCACGCCGTCATGGCCGATCAGTGTGCAATCGGACAAGCCGACGTTATTGCCGATGCGTACCAGGGCCGGGTCGGTCACGTTGCAACCGACATTCATGTGAAAATTGCTGCCCACCGAATAGAACTTGCCCCATCGGCACTGAAATTCGCCCCACTGCCTCGGTGTGGGTTTGCACAGTTTCAGGTAGGCCGTAACGCCCCGCCCGGTGGTGTTGGCATAATGCGCCACTGCACTGCGTATCCATCCAAACATATGGCAAGCCTCGCAATTCAAGCGATCCTGGACTGTCCCTGAGGCGAACACGGTCTCGTTCTTGTGGGTGCTGACCCTGTTGCACTCAACCCTTACACACCGCGACTTCAGTTCAACGAGCTCAGGCTGCCGCCCCCTTTGCCGCGCGCATCTTCTCGTTGAGGTGGTCGGCCAGCCTCAAGGCGAATTGCAGCAGTGGCATTGTCGGGTTCGAAGCCCCGCCGGTGGCGAACACGCTGCTGCCGGCGACATAGAGGTTTTCGGTGCCAAACACCTTGCAGTTGATATCGACCACGCCGTCCTTGGCGGCGGCCGCCATCCGCGTGGTGCCCATGTGATGCGCATGCGGCGACAACACCAGCGGCAGGCTGGTGTCGTAGACGTAATCGCTGAGCTTGATGAAACCCAGGCCCATTTCGGCGAACTGCTTGGCCAGTTCGTTGCCGATGCACTTGATGGTGTGCCGGTCCTCGGCGCTCAATACCCAGTTGACATTGACCTTGGCCACGCCCAGTTCGTCCTTTTCGTCGAGCAACGAGATACGACTCTGAACGTTGGGGAACTGCTCGATCAGCGTGGTGATCACGCCATCGCCCGGGCAGCTGAACTTGGCCACGAATTCGATCTTGCTGGCCACGCCCATTTCACAGGCCAGTGTTTCCAGGAAGTGCTTCACTTCGGCCGTGCGGCCGTAGGTCCGCACATCCTCCAGCACAGACGCCAGAACATTGCCTTTGCCAGCGTGGTATTCAGCGACGAAGGCATCGGTGGTGAAGTATTGGCGCGGTTCGGCGTCCTCCCCGCTGCGCAGGATGAACTTGCCCATGTCGATATTCAGGTGCTCCATGAAGCACCGACCGACCAGGCCCTCCTTGCGCACGATGCCCGCCTGCGCCAACGACTGGCTGTTGAGCAGCTGCCTGGCGTTTTCAATGGCGCCCATGGCCAAGATGAAGTTGCGCGCGGTGACCGGCTGACGCTTGCCGTCGTAATCGGACACCTGAACAGCTTTCAGTTGACCGTGGGCCTGATCGAACAGGAGGTCGACGCAGTTGCAGTTGATGAACACATCCAGCCCAGGCGTTTCGTCGAGCGCCGCGGCGTATTTCTGCGCAAAACGTGTTGGCGGGCTGAGCAGGAAACGGTCGGCATCGAAATCGCCACCTTTCAGGCCCGGATTCACCGCGCGAAACTCCGCGCCCTGGGGCAGGTCGACGATCTCCATGGCACCCGGCAGATAGCGCTCGATTTCAGCGTAGGGGATCGGCCAACCGGGCATGTCGACCGGCGGGGGCACGGCAAAATCGGAAGCCGTGAAGGGCCGGCAGCGCCCCATCCAGTGATTGGAGGTGCCGCCCAGGTAACGCAGGCGGGCTTCCCCAGGGTACAGCTCCAGGCCAGTGGAGGTGCACTTGTACAGCGCCTGGGAGCGCGGTGTGTACTCACGCCCGCCGCCTTCGAGCAACGCCACGCTCCACCCGGCATCGGCCAGGCGCAAGGCCAGCGTGATCCCCGCCGGGCCTGCACCGATGATGCAGAAGTCGTAAATGTCACGTAGGGACTTGTCGGCCTCGTAGTCCTTGATCATGAGCGTCCGTCCTGGAAGTAGCCAACCGGCAATACCCAGCCATTGATGATGACGAAGCCGCCTTTTGGTTCAGGTTTACGCGATGCGTTGGCATTGGCGCAGACACCGAACACGGCCGCCCCGGCACTCAACAAGACACAACTGCGAATAAAGCCCCTGCGCCCAAGCAAGGGAGTACAAAACTGCAGCTTCCCCATGATCACAGCCCCATACCATTGATTTTATTATGCCCCGCGCTCTGCTGCGGGCCTTGTCGGGCGACCATCAGGGTCAATCGAAAAAGCACGTCGACAGCGCGGCACAGCGTGCCCCTGTCGCAATCATAGGCACAACCAGTGCCACGCGCCTGTGCTGAAAGCTTCGCTTCGCCACAATTTCAATCGACTGCATGACTTCAATCTCTGACCGAATGGCTAGAAGTCACTATAGTTTCATTTAGCCACGATGCTAGCCTCCATCCAGTCCACCGAGGGATAGGTGCCTACAACCCATGCCTGAACATTTAAGAGCCCTGGTCGTCATTTTGCTTGTGGCCAGTGTGGTTTTCTTCATGGCCCGGCGTCCGGCAACGGACCTGATCCCCCTGGCGGACTTCAAGCGACGCCGCAACGTGTGGTTTGTCCTGACCCTGGCGGCATTTTTTGCCCACAGCTTCTGGCTGTATGCCGGCGCCGCCACGGTCATCCTGCTGGTCGCCAGGCGCCGCGAGCACAACCCGCTGGCGCTGTTTTTCCTGTTGCTGTTCCTGATCCCGCCAGCGATGACCGAAATACCCGGTTTTGGCGTGATCAACTACCTGTTCGACATCAACCACCAACGCGTCCTGACCTTGTGCGTGCTGCTGCCAGCAGCGCTGGTGCTGCGCAAGCAAAGCGACAGCATTCGCTTCGGCCGCCTGCTGCCCGACAAACTGCTGCTGGCCAGCCTGGTACTGACCAGCGCGCTGGCGCTGCGCGAAACCACCGTTACCGACACGCTGCGCCAGGTGCTGAGCCTGTACATCGATGTGTTCCTGCCCTATTACGTGGCCAGCCGAGGCTTGCGTGAACTCAGTGACTTCAAGGACGCCATGCTCGCGTTCGTCCTGGTTGGCTTCCTCCTGGCGCTGCTCGGGGTTGCCGAGTATGTCCGTCACTGGCTGCTGTACAACGCCCTGATCGATGCCCTGGGCCTGCAATGGGACATGAAAGCCTACCTGAGCCGTGGTGGCTCGTTGCGTGCCAGCGTCACCACCGGGCAGGCCATCGTGCTCGGCTACGTGATGGCCGTGGCCATCGGTCTGTTCCTGTTCGTGCAGCACTTCGTGCAACGGCCTGCGCACCGCTACATGGGTGCCCTGCTGCTGGCCGCCGGGCTGTTTGCCCCGCTCTCGCGCGGCCCGTGGATAGGCGCAGGCGTGATCGTGGTGGTGTTCATCGCGCTGGGCAGGCACGCCGTGTCGCGCCTGGCGTTGCTGGCCCTGGCCGGCGTGTTGAGCATACCGTTGCTGAGTGTCTTGCCCGGTGGCGACAAGATACTCGACCTGCTGCCCTTCATCGGCAAGGTGGACACGGAAAACATCACCTACCGCCAACGCCTGCTCGACAATTCGTGGATCGTCATCCAGCGCAACCCGCTGTTCGGCTCCTTCGATTACCGCAGCACCCCGGAAATGCAATCGATGATCCAGGGCGAAGGCATCATCGACATCGTCAACACCTACGTCGGCCTGGCCCTGCGCATCGGCCTGGTGGGGCTGGGGCTGTTCCTGGGCTTTTTCGCCTGCATTTTGCTGGGCATCCACAGGACGATGCGCGCGATCAGCGACAACGCCGACCCGTATCGCCTGCTGGGGCGGGTGTTGCTGGCGACCTTGCTGGGGATCCTGGTCACCATTTTCACCGTCAGCAGCATCACCGTCATCCCGATCGTGTACTGGTCAATTGCCGGGCTCAGCGTCGCCTACCTGCAGATGATGCGCCGACAAGCCACTGAAGAAACCCGTCAGGTGACCACCATCAGCCTTCAACCGAGGTAGCTCAATGCCCAGTCTTGCCCTGTGTACATGGACCCGCACATCGCTACTGGTCGGCCTGCTGGCATTGCCAATGGGCGCCTGGGCATCCGACTGGGTCGTGCGTGTCGACGAACAGAACGGCCTGCCCACGCTGACCCATGGGGGTGGCCTGGCCTTCGTGCCCAGCTTCGACTTCTGGGGCGCGAACTGGGGCTGGACCGGGTTCTATCCGACGCTCAAGGTCGATGGGCCCTACCGTTACACGCTGACCGGCACCAACAAGGACCTGGACTTCGACCTCAAGGCAAACATCCACAAGCCCCAGGCGCAAACCCTCACCTGGGACTTCGACCTGCAGGCGCACAGCAGGCAGAGCGATGTGATGGGCGGCGGTATCGTCTGGCGCTTCGACCCCACGCTGATTGCCGGAGAAATGGGCGACCCGGTGCTGTTGCCCGATAACCGCGGCTGGGCGTGGGGCAAGAACCCACAAGGGCCACACGTGGAAATGCGCTTCGATCCACCGCTGGCCAAGGTCTATTTCGAACGCGGCAACACCGACCAGGTGCGCACTTTCTTCTACACCGACCCGATCAAGCCTGGGCAACAGCAGATCAAGGCACAGCTGAGCGTGACCGGGGATATCACCATCGGCCAGACCGCCACCGAACGCTTTGGCATGACCGACCCCACGGCATGGCCGGATGACCAGCTCGACTGGCGCACTTCACCGGTCGACCTGTCGTTCCTCAATGCAGCGGAGAAACCGGCTGGCAAGCGCGGCTTCGTCAAGGCCGATGGTGAACAGCTGGTGTTCGCCGACGGCACCCCGGTACGCTTCTGGGGCACCAACCTGTCGGCCTATGCGCTGTTCCGTACGCCTGACGAGGAAATCAAGCTGCAGGCCAAGCGCTTGTCAGCCCTGGGCTTCAACCTCGTGCGCCTGCACCACCACGACTCCCCTTGGGTGACCCCCAACATCTTCGGTGACTTGCTGAAGATCAAGGACACCCAGCAGCTCAGCGCCGAGTCGCTGAAAAAGATCGACCTGTGGATCAAGAGCCTCAAGGACGAAGGCATCTATGTCTGGCTCGACCTGCATGTGTCGCGGCCGCTCACTGCCGCCGACAACATCTATGGCTTCGACGAGCTGCCCAAGGACCATACGGTCGCCGGCCTCAAGGGCTACCTGTTCGTCAACGTGACCATGCAGCAGGCCTTGAAGCGCTTTGCCGAGCAATACCTGACCCACGTGAACAGCTACACCGGGCTCGCCTACAAGGACGACCCGGCGATTGCCGCGGTGCTGATCACCAACGAGAACGACGTCACCCACCACTTCGGCAATGCGCTGCTGCCCGACAAGGACGTGCCCAAGCACAGCCGGCTGTACATGGACCAGGCCAAGGCCTTCGCCCAGCGCCACGACTTGCCGGCGGACAAGACCTGGCGCGCCTGGGAGCACGGCCCGTCGAAGCTGTTCCTCAACGACCTGGAGCAGCGCTTCTATGCCGACATGATCGGCTACCTGCGCACGCTGGGGGTCAAGGTACCGATCGCCACCACCAGCACCTGGGGCCTCAATGGCCTGTCCTCGCTGCCTGCGCTGACTGCGGGTGACGTGATCGACGCGCACAGCTACGGCGGCCTCGGCCAGCTGGAGAAGAACCCGCTGAGCAGCGACGGCATGATCAACTGGCTGGGCGCGGCCCAGGTACTGGGCAAGCCGATGACCGTTACCGAGTGGAACGCCGAACCCTTCCCCCTGCCCGACCGCCACACCTTGCCACTTTACGTGGCCGGCACCGGCAGCCACCAGAGCTGGGACGCGATCATGCAATACGCCTACAGCCAGCAGGCGTTCTTCGAACAGTGGCGCCGGGCCGACAACTGGAATGCCTACAACGACCCGGGGCTGATCGCCACCCTCCCCGCCGCCGCCCTGCTCTATCGGCGCCAGGACGTGCACCAGGCCAAGACCCGCTACGTGTTCGCACCCACGGCAGCGACCCTGTTCAACCAGGACATCTCACCGGCCAACTCGGTGATGTTGCGCACCGCCATGGAGAAAGGCCGCCTGCAGATCGCCATGCCGCAAACCCCGGAGTTGCCGTGGCTGCAGGCCGCCGCGCTGCCCGCCGACGCGCAGGTGCTGAAAGACCCAGGGCAGTCCCTGATCGATGCCGGCGCCAGCGAAGCCGTCAGCGACAGCGGCGAGCTGCGCCACAACTGGCAGCAAGGTCTCTACACCATCAATACGCCCATGACGCAAGCGGCGACTGGCTGGCTGGGGGGCCAATCGCTCAGCGTGGGCGATATCCAGGTCCAGCTGAAAACCGGCTATGCCAGCGTCGTGGTGCAGAGCCTGGACAGCAAGCCGCTCGCCCAGTCGCGCAGCCTGCTCGTTTCACTGGGCAGCCGCGCCATCCCCAGGCCCGAGGACGTCACCCCCTTCCGTGTCGAACCGCTCGAAGGCAGCCTGAGCATCAAGGCGCCAGCGGGCCTGAAACTCTACAGCCGCAGCAGCGATGGCCAGGAAAATGCCCTGCCCGCGAGCTACAAGGATGGGCGCTACCTGATCACCTTCGATGGCCAGCACATGGCCAACTGGCTGTTCTTGAAATAGGGCATATCGCCATCTACAGTCATTGAAGCCCTGTATTCCAGGCATTCGACGCTGCGTCTGCTCCAGGAGGATTGGATGAAGTACTTGGTTGTCGGTGGTGCAGGTTATATCGGCTCACACATGGTCAAGCACCTGCTGCGTGCCGGCCATGAGGTGGTGGTGGCAGACCTTGAGGCGCCGGCGCCCGGCATCGAATGGGTATGCCTGGACATCGCCGACGGCCACGCGCTGGACGCCCTGTTCAGCGACTATCACTTCGATGCGGTGTTCCACTTCGCCTCGTTCATCCAGGTCGGCGAATCGGTGGCCGACCCCGACAAGTATTACCTGAACAACGTCTGCGCGACCCTGAGCCTGTTGGAGGCCATGGTCCGGGCGGGCATCAAGCGGCTGATCTTCTCCTCCAGTGCCGCCGTATACGGCGACCCTCAATATGTGCCCATCGACGAGCAACACCCCAAGGTGCCGATCAACCCCTACGGGCGCACCAAATGGATGGTGGAACAGATGCTCGAAGACTTCGACCGGGCGTATGGGTTGCGTTCGGTGAGCTTGCGTTATTTCAATGCGGCAGGTGCTGACCCGGACGGCGAGCTGGGCGAATGCCATGAGCCGGAAACCCACCTGATTCCACTGATCCTGCAGGCCGCCTCTGGGCGTCGCGAGGCCGTGACCGTGTTCGGCCATGACTACGACACCCCCGATGGTACTTGCATCCGTGACTATGTCCACGTTGCCGACCTGGCGTCGGCACACGCGCTGGCCGTGGAGCACCTGCTGGCCGACGGCGCGACCACGGCGTTCAACCTGGGTAACGGGCTGGGGTTTTCGGTGCAGGAAGTGATCGATACTGCACGCGCGGTGACCGGGCGGCAGATCAATGTCATCGAAGCGCCACGCCGCGCTGGCGACCCGCCCCGGCTGGTGGCAGATGCTGAAAAAGCCAGGTCAATGCTGGGCTGGCAGCCTGCGTTCAGTTCACTGGAGGTGATCGTGAACCATGCGTGGGAGTGGGAGCTGAAGTATCCCTGGAAATGACAGCCAGCCCCTTCGCACCCGCTCGGCGCGAAGGGGCCAACCCTCAGTAGTAAGTCCGCGGCTGCTCATCCGCCTTGTTCAACACCGCCCCCACCAGGTTCGATGAAGCCAGGTGATACAGGCAATCCTCGATATCCTTCTTGCTGTTCATGCCATTGGCCACCACCAGCAGCACGCAGTCGAACTTCGGCAGCACGGTGATCGCGTCGTCCGAACTCAGCAGTGGCGGCAAGTCGAAGATGCAGATCCGCGAGTCATAGCGGTCGCGCAGCTCGCCGATCAAGGTGTTCACCTTGGCCGATGACAGCACCTCGGTGGACATCGGTACCGGCTCGCGGGTCGGCAGCACGACAAAGCGTGGCAGTGTCGGGTTGACCAGCGCCTCTTCGAGCCAGGCCTTGCCGTTGAGCACGTCGTTCAGCGCCTTCTCCATCGGCAAGCCGAGGCTGCTGCCAACCCGTGGGCGGCGCAGGTCGAAGTCCACCAGCAAGGCGGTCTTGTTGGTGTGATGGGCGATGCTCATGGCCAGGTTGACGGCCAGTACCGTCTTGCCCGCCTCGGGCGTTGGCGAGGTGATCGCCAGCGTGCGCCAGCCATTGTCCTCCATGGCCTGCAGCACCTGGGTGCGCAGCAAGTCGATCGCCCCGCTCATGTTCGAGTTCTTGTTGAACGAAACAATCCGGTTACGCTCCAGGTGTTCCGCATTCAGCGGCACCACCTTGGTCTGAACGTAATCGAACTGCCCGAGTTCACCAGACTTCGGCATGACCGAAGGCACCTGCGCCGTCTCTGACGTGGCAGCCGAAACCTGGTGAATGTTCTTACCAATAGCCGGCGTACTTCTGTCCATCGCTGCGCTCCCTATTCAAACCGAGCCATAGCTTTGAAAAGCAGGAGGTCCAAAGGCATGTAAAACATGTGGACGCCCACCAACAGGATAGCAACCAGCAGCAAACCGGTACCGATCATCATCGACAACAGCCTTTTGCGCCTGGCCTTGTCCGCCTTGGTCGAGATAAACGGCACCGCCACCAGCACGCGCCGGCCCAGCACGCTTTCCAGGGCACCGACACCGCGCACGCGCTGATTGAGCATTTCCAGCAGCATCACCAGGCCACCGCCAGCGGCCGGGGCCAGCACCAGGCCAAGGGCGACGATTTTCTTGCGGTTGGGTTTGACCGGTTTTTCCGGCATCAGCGGCGGCTCCAACAGCACGAAGCGCTCGGCCTTGTTTTCCTGCTCGAGGCTTTCGGTGATCTTCGCGCCCATCTGCTTGTTGCGGATTTCTTCGTATTTCTTGCGTGCGTTGTCATGGTCACGCAGTAGCGTCACCAGGCCGCGCTCGACTTGCGGCGCCTCGAGGATATCGGCCTCATAGCCTTCGATCTTGGTGGTCAGCTGGCGCTTCTGATCGGCCAGCGAGGCGATGCGCGACTGCGCAGCAGCCATCTTGGTCCGTACGCGTGCGGCGTCGAGGTTGCCGCCAGCCGCTACGGCAATACCCTGGTTACCCGCTGCCTTGAGCGCGTCGATCTTGCGTTTGATCGCCACCACGTCCGGGTGCGCTTCGGTGTATTTGGTCAGCAGTCGGGCGTATTCGGCCTTCAGCCCTGGCAGATCCTGAGGGTCTGGGGCAACGGCCCTGCCATTGGCCGCCTGGGTCGGCACGCCGGAGTTGGCCGCCGCCAGTTCCAGTTCCAGATAACGCAGTTCTTCCTGCGCAGCCTTGTAGTCACGGTCCACCTCACGGAACTCCAGTTCCGCGCGCGACAACATGCTCATGCGCAACTGCTGGTTTTCAGGCAAGGCATTGGAATGCGCCTGCTTGAAGTCCGCCAGCTTGTTTTCCAGGTCGGCCAGCTCGGCGCCGAGCTTGTCAGCTTCCTGGGAGAGGAACTCGGTGGTTTCGGTGGCGCGTTCGGTACGCTGCTTCATGTTCTCGTTGAGGAACAGCGACACCAGTTCGTCTGCCACTTCCTTGGCTACGTCCGCGCGTTTGTCCTCGTAGGATACGGTAAAGGCCACGGTGGCCTCGCCGCGCCCCTTGACGTACGTGCTGAGCGTGGCGACCACGATCGCACTGCGCATCTGCTCGATCTTGTCGGTTTCGCTGAAGCGGCTGCCGCGGTCAGCGAACAGGTTGTACTTCTCGATGATCCGCGCCAGGTTCTCGCGGGTCATCACCCGCTGGCGGATGACCTCGATACGCTCATCGGCAAAGGTGTTGTTGCCGGCCGAGACCAGGTCCGGGGAGATCTGCTGCGATTCCACCAGAATGGTCCCGGTCGATTGATAGATCGGCGGCACACTGATCGCCACCCCGATGGTGGCGGCCACCACGACCACTATGACGATCGCCAGCAACAAGGCTCGGTCCTTGATGATGGCGATGTAATCTTTGATAGAAAGCTCGTACTCAGATTTCATAGTGGCCACCAATCCGGAGTTCAGATGTCGGGGTATCTATACGTCAGCGTCAAACCCGCGATAGTAGCGTCGGCATTGGGCAGGCCGCTTTGTTGACGCTCCTTGTACAGCAACGAAAAGCGCAGGTCCCAGGCCGGCGAAAACGCCCGGCTGGCCCACACGCTGTAGGTCTGCATGGTGTTGGGGTTCTGCCCTTTGCTGTCCTGCCACCAGGCGTCTGCGCCGACCCGGGTGGTTTCAGTGAGCAGGTAGCTCCAGCTGCCACGCACCATGTCCATCTCGGCTGCACCGCCCTCGGCGTTGGACATGGTGGAGCGGTCGGCACTGAAGCTGGCCTCGTGACGCGAGCCACGGTAGGTCAGCGATGCGCCGCCTTCACCACGGCGCTGGGTACCGGCACCGTCAGTCTGGTTGACGCCAACATGCATGGCGCCGACCAGGCTGTCGGAGAACTGGTACTTCAGGCCAATGCTGGGGACGTAGCTGTTGGTGGCGATGGCCGTGGTGCTGCTGTCCGGTTCGTAACGCCGCGCCTCGAAACCGGTGATGATGTCGGTGCGTTCGCTAAAGGCGTACGTCCAGGTGAAATCGTTGGCGTACTCGTCGTAACCGGTCAGCGTACTGATGTCGTAAGTGGCATGGGAGTAGCGCAGTTCGTTGGCCAGGGTACTGCGCTCGGTGACCGCGCTGCTCCAGTTGCCCGTGAGCCTGGACATCTTCTGGGTGCCGTCCGTGGTGGTCACCACACCGGTGTCCTGCACCGCGCCGGAAAGCGTCGAGCTTTCATCGTACTGCGCCAGCAGGCCAAAGCCGCCGCTTTCGGTTTCGCGCTGCCAGCCCAGGCTGAGGTTCGGGTCTTCACGGTCATCCATCACCGAGCGGTCGGACGAGCGCAGCACCTGCATACCCACGCCCATGCGCAACTGGTCACGATCGAACTGACCCACCAGGGTGTAATCAGGCGCAATGATCGTACGCGTCACACCTTTCTCCTTGGAGGTCAGGAGCAATGGGTTGCTGTCGTACTCGACAGTCGTGGGAACCTCGACTGAAGACTGCCAGCTGGCGGCATCAACCACCCCGGAGAACGGCATCATCATGATTGCCGTTACAACACTCGTCGTTTTATTGATAGGCACAAGTCGTTCTTAATTATTAGGAGAGTCAGGGTACGACCAGCGTATCGCCAGCCTGAAGTTGGAAGTTGGTGGACATGTCACGCCCAGAAACCAGATCCTTGTAACGCACCGGCATGACCTTTTGGCCGCGGATGACCTTGATGGCACTTTCGTCGGCGAATTTGTCCATTCCACCCGACATGCTCAGGGCCTGAAGCACCGCCGTAGGGCCTGCCATCGGCACCGGGCCGGGCTTGATCACTTTGCCTTGAACATATACCAGATTACCAGCGGTACTGGTGACGACCACGCTGACATTCGGCTGGGCCAGGTAAGGTTTCAGTGCGGTCTCGATTTTTTTCGCCACGGCGGTGGCTTCAAGGCCGGCGACATCCACGCGACCCGCCAACGGGAAGGTGATACTGCCATCGGGAAGGACCACGGTTTCCTGACGCAGGGTGTCTTCCTGCCAGACCGAGATCATGACCTTGTCACCGGGGCTTAACAGGTAGGTAGAAGAGGTAGTGTCGGCGGCGGCGGTGCCAGACCATGCCACCAGGGCGCAGAGAACGGACATCAGCAAACGTACCATGAGGGATCCCTCCGGCCAGTCGGCCCAGGTTAAGAGCACTGAATGAGTACAACGACGAACCTCTCGCTCCGCTTCGCAGCCTGTTTGCTGCGACGGCCTCACCCATCCTGAGGCCCTTTACCGCGATGCCGCCCTGCCTACCTTTTTTGCCGCCGTTTGCGCCGAGGGCGCTGGCTACTGGAATATAGCAACAGCTGTAAAATAGACAAGCATTGCCCACCCCAAAAAACGTAAACGTCCACACTTTAGCGTCAACGCATTGGCATCGCGATAAAAATGAAACAACTTAGATCTTCTTTCTGTTGGCCACCGCGATGAAACCGATCACCGCGGATGCGAACAACCAGCCCGCCGTGGACAGCGGGACAATGGTATTTTCGGATAAGTAAGAATCCGCCGCTCGCGCTGCTCCAGTCAATAAAATCAATAAGAAGAAAGACTTGATGAGCAAAGTCGAGCGCATATTCGCCACCTTCAAAGAGGAACGTTGTTATTAATTTGGCGGAAGACTGGATCGCTGTTGATTTGAGCTTATGGGCACAATGACATTACGTCAATGATCCGACACCATAATAAATCTCAATGGGACGTGGCTGGCCTCGTCAAAATGCCGCCAGCCTGAATTTGCTGGGTTCGGCGACCTGCCAGGACTGCGTTGTGGCGCAATACCTGGCAGTGGGTTGCCGACGATACGAGGTTCAATGAGGGAACAAATCCAGGGTTCGCTCCACTTCATCGATATCAATGGTGAAGCCTTCACCTTGCGGCGTCCCGACCACGAAACCGAAGTGCTGATGGTCGCGATCCGTCAGGTATTTGTAGTAGCTCACAAACCGGTTCGGCGGCTGCAGCGCCAGTATCGAACCACCGGGCTGCAGGACATTGACCCCATGTACCAGCTGGCTGCCCTCAACGCCAATCACCGTCCTCGCCCCCGCACAGGCGGCGACGATACCTGGCACATCGGTTTTCATCGGGTCGATGACGCGAAAACCGCGGTGTTTCTGCAGGTGCGAGGCGACTTCAAGCTCATTGCGCATCAGGCGCAAGTCGCCATCGCTGCCACGCAGGATGAACACCCCCGGGTGCGGCGACGGGTCGACATGCGACAACAACTTGTCACCCATGGCGCGGTAACGTGAATACCTGCTGCGGTTGTTGCTGAGGTCGTCGAACAACACCAGTTCGCGGAAGAACGCGCCACGCGTGCGCAGCGGCTGCATGCCCAGCCAGCGCTCGTACGCCGGCCCTTGAGTGAACAGCGGGTAGCGCGCCGACGGCGCCGTGGTGACCGGCACACCTTCTTCGCAGGCCAGGGCGTAGGTCGGGCAGTCTTCCATCAACCAGGTACCGAACCAGGTATTGCCGTTCTGGGTGCAGTAGATGGCCCCACGGTCGATTTCGTGATCCACCGTGATGCCGGGAAATCGGCTCGGTTTCAACGACAGCCAATGGCTGGCATTGCCTTTGTACAACGCCCCGTCGATCAGCCAGACATCCTTGAGCAGGTAGCCACGTGTCGGCCCCTGTTCGACGGTGATTCCGCCTTCCATGGTGCGCGCAGGATGCACATACGGATAGAAACGCTTCGCCTCCCAGCCCGTTACCCGCTCCAGCTGGTCAGGCAAATAGAACGCCGGGGGCGAGACGGTTGTTTCACCGGGTGCGATATCCCAGACTTTCTCGGCGACGCGCTTGATATCGATATCAGCCTTGCGTGCCAGGCGCTTGCGCGCGATGTGCTGATAGGCCGCCAGGGTCCAGGTGTTCTGGCTGGCAACCGAAGAGCCACTGAAGTTCGAAATACCACTGCCCATGAAACGCCCTCCCGATGTGACCAGTCTCTGGTCTGAGGCAAGGCACGCACTCCAGGCATGCCTTGAAGTCGGTTCAGCTGGAAACGACAACCCTTTCCATCATGGGCGGGGACTGTAGCGTGGCGTAACGGCTGCGCAGGGTTTGCAGGAATGACTCGTTACTGCTCCTGGCGCCATAGAGGTAGATCTTGTGCAGGCCACCAAAGACCATTTCGTGATAACGGCTGGCGACTTCCTCATCGCTGGGCCCTTCCGGCAGCCCCAGGTGAAGCGTCAGTTTGTTGCCCTCGACGGCGAACAACGGCGTATCCCAGAGGAACTGCGCGGTCCCCGTGCGAGGTAGGCGGACAAACAGGTAGGCATGGTTGCCCAAGGCATCGATATCACCACCGCGCCGGCGCTTCCACTTCAGCAGGCCGTCATCCGGCCGCGCCAGGCAAAGGCCGATATCGTAATAGTCATAACCGTTGGCCAAGGCCCACTCGAGCGCCATGAAGGTGGTGATCGAGTTGACCTCGCGCAGCCTTTTCGGGTCTGAGAACACGGCTTCGCAATAACCGAAACGCAGGGTGCTCCAATAGCGTTTGCCGTCGCGCGTGATCTCGCAGCCCAGATGGCAGCCGATCACCTCGTCGCCGCAAGTAATCAGATCAAGGCGCCCCACCCCCTTGGCCAGACGAAACACTTCGTCGGTTGGAAACTGCGCCGCATGGATGCCCTGCCTGGCACTGGCATAGGGCCGTAGCAACTGTTGATCGGCCATGGCGATCTCGTCATCGGCGATTGTCTGGCGCATCTGGTAGAGCGGGCGATTCTTGCGAATGCTGCGGCGCAGTTCACTGTCGTAGCGAGCCGTGATGTCGTCCAGCGAACGCCCCAGCGGCACCACGGCGCTCAGGTAATGGGGTACCGTCAACGCGCCGGATGTCGGCATCTCGCTCACCACCACCACATGACGGTTCGTCGCGGGAGCCGCCTCCTCGCCAGCTTCGGCCGCTTGTTGCTGGCCCTTGCCGCCAATCAGCAACTTGGCCATTTCGCGCTGATGCTTCCTGCCGATGTAGAGGATTTCGTAAGGGCTGGCCTGCTGCAGCCGGAAACGCGAGATTTCCCAGCGCCAGAAGCAGGTACGGGCCAGCAGCTCGCGTAACTTGCTTGAAACGGTTCGTATCTCGTAGCGCATGGAAGGCGAGATCACTTTTCGCGCCACAGCCGCCAAGTTCTCTTTCATGTCTTCTTCGACGTCCTTTGATATTGTCAACGGGGCTGAAAGGAAAACAATAAAGCGGAGCTTGAAAGCCTGCATAACGTGTTGATTTATAAACTATCAACTTCGGATGCCGCCTTCATATTCAGTAACAATTTAAGATGCAGGAGCGCTGCTTGGCAAGCGGCATTTTGACAGCATTATAGCGTAATTAATGGCGCCAAATTTCCTCGCGCGGGGGCGCTTCGAGTATTGCTTTCGCTATATATCAACCGTGTTTCAACGCATTCAAAGTTGCGCTACCCCACTACCACCGCATGCGCTTGCAAATACCGCCTGATGGCCCCTTTCAACAAAGGAGCCTCGATATGGCCAACCACGCCAGCGCCTTGCCCCAGGAAGACCTGATCACAGCGCAACTGCCCGCATGGACCCATCATGCCTCTCCCTTGCACTGGCAAGCCTTGCATCAAAGCCAGCGCCTCGATGCATTCGACCAGGATTGGTACAACAACGCCGCGCCCGACCTGCGGGAAGCCGTACAGGCCAGCCACACTCGCCTGCTGCGCTCACAAGCCAGGCTGGCACGTTCGCTCACGGGGCTGAAGCAGATCACCCAGTTTGCCGAACCGAAACTGCAGGCACGCCTGGCCGAACTCGGCTTCACGGCACCGCTGCGCGGCAGCGAGCTGCTGCGTGTCGAACGCAACTGGAGCTGGAGCGTAGCCCGCTTCCTGTACCGTCATCGTCGTGACAATCTGCTGCAGGCCGCCTTGCAGAACTTTGCCGATGACGAGTCGTTCACCGCCGAAAGCGCCATCGCCCTCAGTGGCGCAATCCAGGTGACGCCCATCACGGTGCACGGCAGGGTAGTGACTGGCCCGCAGACGCCGACCGCGCAGATTGCACTGGCGTCGGAGCAGTATCAGGTCGAGCGCCTCGCACTCACGCCTGAGGCATTTGCGCAATGCTGCCGCGAACTCGACCTGGGTGCGGCCTACCAGGCTCATCTGCAGCAATGCTTCGCTGCGCCTCAGGTGCGCGCACAGGCCATTGCCGTGCAACAGGACCGCTTGCGCCTGGCAGCGGACCTGGCCTATTTACGCCACGAACTGAACGGCACGGCACGCGATCAGGTCGGCCGACTCCTGCAGAACGGCACTGTGCCGTGTTGGCAACTGGCCCTGTTCGGCATCGTGCTGCACGAAGTGATGCTGATCGATGCCGGCAACAGCAACTGGTTGCTGCACTTGCCCGGCGACACCCCTGCCCTGCACGCCTGCACCGGCCTGGACGGGGTCAATCAGGTGCTGGCGACCCTGCTGCGGCAGCCAGAAAACCGTCAGCGCTTCCGGGCCTACCTGAGCCAGGCCGACCAGCCACGCTTCCTCGACTTGCTGCAACAGAACCTGGACAACGCCAGCCCGGCCGACCTGCACCCTACCCTCCAGGCCATCACCGGCGAACCCTTCGGCGTCTATCAGGACCTGTACCTGGCCCGCCTGAAAAGCGCAGCCGAACAGCTTGCAGTGCCCACTGCCGTTGCCGACGCCCAGGCCCGCGCCAAGCGCCTCGAACAGTGGGAAAACCTTGGCCTGGACGTGCTCAACGTCGCAGGTTTCTTCATCCCGGCAGTGGGTACCCTGATGCTGGCTGTCACCGCCTGCCAGTTACTGGGTGAAGTCTACGAGGGCTATGAAGACTGGCTCGAAGGCGACCGCCACCTGGCCTTGCAGCACCTGGAAACCGTCGGCCTGAACCTGGCCTTGATTGGCGGTTTGGCAACGGCCAGTCAGCTCGTGCCGAAGCTGCTCAAAAGTCCCTTGCTGGCGCGCCTGGAGGAAGTTCGCTGCAGCGATAGCCGCTATCGCCTGTGGCAGCCGGACCTTGAAGCCTACCGCAGCCCACAGACACTGCCAGAAGGGCTGCAACCCAATGCGCAAGGCCAATACCTGCATGAAGGCAGTCATTACCTGCGCATGGACGGGCAACTTTACCAACACCGTTTTGATGCCGACATCCAGCAATGGCGGATCGTCCATCCCGATGCAGCCGACGCTTACCAACCGCCACTGGAGCATAACGGTCAGGGCGCATGGCGCGCTACCCATGAGCAGCCACAGGCGTGGCCATTCGCGGTGCTGGCAAAACGGCTGGGCGAAGCTTACGCGGCCTATACCCCGGAGCAACTGGAGCTGGCTGGGCGCATCTGCGGTGTCGACGCGGCCCGCTTGCGCCAGGTGCACCTTGAAGGCCAGCCCGCGCCTGCGCTGATGCTCGACACCTTGAAACGCATTGCGACAGGTACGCGGGGCGAGCCGCTTCAGGGCGAAGCGCTTGTGCAACAGCACCGCGAATGGCCACTGGTACGCGCGCTGGAACAGCTGATAGCACCCTTGCAGGGTACAACCGACAGTGAACGGCTGTTGTTCAGCTACCTCGATGACCTCCCCGAATGGCCTGCCGATCTGCGCCTTGAACTGCGCGCTGGCAGCCCACAAGGCCCGCTGCTCGACAGCAGCGGTAAGCACCTGGCCAGCCTGATCTGCCGCGTCATCAAGTCCACCGAGGGTTATGAGGCCGACCTGGGCGAGCGCCCCGCCCCGGCGCCCCAGGATCAGGACCTGTGCCGGGCCATCGAACAGGCTCTGCCAACTGCCTGGCGCAACACGCTGGGTTTCTCGACCACTGATGGCAACACCCTGCGTCAGCGTGTGCTGGACTGGACCGAGCCCCGTCGCAGCGAACTGCTTCAGCGCCTCTGGGGCACGGGCGCACGGCGTCGGATTGGCCGCACAGGGCTGCAAGGTGGTCGCGAAGCAGTCCCCAGTGGCCCCTATCTGCAAGCCCCGCTGGCAACCCGTTATCGCCGACTCTACCCCATGGCGACCGATCAGGACTTCGTCCGTGCCATGGACGACTGGCAACGCCAAGGGCGCTCCCCCACGCTGGAGATGCGTAACCTCGAGCAACGCCTGGAGACCCTGCGCCGTGACCTCGGCGAATGGTCGCGCCCCGACCCGCAATACCCGCATCGTCGTCAGGAGGCCATCGCCCCCATCATCAATGCCTGGCGACGCCTGTCCCGCCTGCCACTGGGCCAGAACGTCGTGGTCTACAGCCTGGACCTTTCACGCCTGGACCTGGAAGACCGCGACCTGGCCAGCCTGGCCCTGCCTGACGATTTCACCCACATCGAACACGTGTCGCTCAAAGGCAATCGCAACCTGAGCCAATTACCCGCCGAGTTCTACGAACGCTTCCCCAGGCTCAAGCGCTTGCTGCTGAGCCATTGCCGCTTCAATCACTTGCCTCGCCTGGCCAATCCCCAAGCGCTGGCATGGCTGGACCTCGACCACAATCGCATCACCTGGGATGACAGTGCCCAGCAGATGCTCGACCAGTTCACCCACCTGGGCGTGCTGGACCTGGGGGGCAACCCTTTGCTACGCGCGCCCGACCTGAGCCTGATGCCTCGCCTGTTCACAGTGTTCCTCGACAACTGCGCTCTGACCGAATTGCCGCACGGGCTGGGCAGCATCACCAGCACGCCTGTGACCATCGACCTGGCCGGCAACCAGCTGCAACAGCTACCTGCCGACTTTCAGGTGCCACAGCCGGTCGCCCGGGCGATGCGCCTTGAAAGCCAATGGCTCAGCCCACGCATGCTCGACGAAGTCGAGGCCTACAACGCAGCGCATGATGTCGATCTGTTGGTAGACAACAGCGACTATGATGATTTTTTCCACAACACTGGCCCCGCTGAACAGGCGCTCTGGCAACGTCTGCCGCTGCAGTATCGACGAGACCTCAGGCCGCTGCTCGACCTTGAACCTTTCACATCACACCCTAGACGCGCCCACGCAGAATTCTGGCGCCGCCTGGCCGTGATCGACCAGAACCTGCCGCTACGCCAGCAGGCACTAGAGCGCCCGGCTCATGAACTGTTCGATCTCGCACTGTAAAGTGCCCGGCCACTAACGCGGCATTTGCGCCCTGAGCGGGTTGCGCGCCACCCACTTCTGCAACTCGGCGGCCGGCATCGGCCGCCCCAGCAGGTAACCCTGGCCCTGATCACAGCCGGCATTGCGCAGGAAGTCATACTGCTGCTGGGTCTCGATGCCTTCGGCAGTGATGCGATAGCCCAGCGCATGCCCCAGGTCGATGATCGCCCGGGCGATGGCTACCGCATCGTCGTCATCCGGCAGGTCCTTGATGAACGCCCGGTCGATCTTCAGGTGGTCGATGGGCAAGGCACGCAGGTACGCCAGCGACGAATAACCGGTGCCGAAGTCGTCCACCGCCGTGGCCACACCCATGGCTTGCAGCTGGGCCAGGGCCGCACAGGCCTGTTGCTGGCTTTCCATCAGCAGGCTCTCGGTGATTTCCACTTCCAGCAGGTTAGGTGTCAGGCCGTACCGTTCCAGCGCCATCGCCAGGCTCGAGACATAGTCGCTGCGCTCGATCTGCAGCGCCGCCACGTTGACCGCGAGCGGGCCTGGCAGGCAATCGGCGGCGCGCCAGGCGGCCATCTGTGCACAGGCAAGATCAAGAACGCGCTCGCCCAAGGGAATGATCAGGCCGGTACGTTCGGCCAGCGGGATGAACTCGCCAGGCGGAATCAGGCCATGTTCCGGATCGCGCCAGCGCAGCAAAGCCTCGACACCTTCCAGTTGACCGCTGAACAGGTCGACCTTCGGCTGGTACCACAACTCGAACTCGTTATCCTGCAACGCCCGGCGCAAGTTGCGCTCCAGCTCCAGGCGCTGGTGCAGCCGTGCCGTCATGTCCGGGTGATAGGGGCGCCAGGCGTTGCGGCCACCCTCCTTGGCCGCATACATGGCGGTGTCGGCATGGCGCAACAGGCTGCCGACGTCTGCGCCATGTTGCGGGCACCAGGCCAGGCCGATGCTGCCGCTCACCAGTGCGGCATTGCCATTGAGGTCGAACGGCCGCTGCAGGCAGCGCAGCAGTTCGCGCAACTGGTGGCTGACCTGGCCCTGGGTGCCCTGCAGCATGAACACGAATTCATCGCCGCCCAGCCGGCATACCCGGTCGCTGGTGTCGAGTTCCTGCAGGAAGCGCGCGGTCGCCTGCTGCAGCAGCAGGTCACCCATGGCGTGGCCCAGGCTGTCGTTGACCTGCTTGAAACCGTCGATATCCAGCAGCAGCACGGCCAGGCCATGGCCTTCGGCAGTGGCCTCGGCCAACTGCTGCTGGAACAGCACCCGGTTGGGCAAGCCGGTGATGGTGTCGTAATGCGCCAGGCGTTCCAGCTGCGCCTGCGAACGCTGCAGTTCGCGGTTACGCTGCTGCAACTGGCGCTGCTTGCGGTTGATCTGGGCAATGAACAGGCTGAGCAGGCCGCTGCAAGTCAGGGCAAACCAGAACAGCGGCGAATGGAACAGGCTTGCGTCCTGCTGGCTTTGCTGGCGCTGGATGTCCACATGGCCAAGCGCCATGGACACGCCGATACCGGCCAGGGAAACGCCGACCGGCAACAAGCGGCGAAGGGCGCGACGCAGCGTGCCGGTGGTCGGTGTCGGTTCGTGGGTCATCGGGGAATTGGTCGAGGTCATAAGCCTGCAGGTGTCGGCGATTGCCCCTGTATCGGCGCGGTGCGCGCAATATTGAGCCAGACTGGTGTTTTTCTTGCCCAGGGTGCATGCTCGCTGCTGAAGCGTTTCACCCGTCCAGACATGTGAGGTGCAGTACCCATGGAACATCTGCTCGATTCGCTGTTTCCAACCGCCGAGAACATTCCTGAAACCTGGCGCCTGGGGGCGCCGCTGGAACAACGCGACTACCTGGTGAACGGTGAACTCAGGCGCTGGGACGGGCCACTGGCCACGGTGCGCAGCCCGGTCTGGCTGAAGGAAGCGGACGGCGAGCGCCAGGTCGTGCTCGGCAGTGCCCCCTTGCTCGACGCCGACACCGCCCTCACCGCGCTGGACGCGGCGGTAAACGCCTACGACAAAGGTCAAGGCGCCTGGCCAACGATGCGGGTAGCCGAGCGCATCGAGCATGTCGAAGCGTTTCTGGCGCGCATGCGTGAACAGCGTAGCGCCGTGGTCAAGCTGCTGATGTGGGAAATCGGCAAGAACCTCAAGGATTCGGAAAAGGAGTTCGACCGCACCTGCGACTACATCGTCGACACCATCAATGCCCTCAAGGACCTCGACCGTCGCTCCAGCCGTTTCGAGCTGGAACAGGGCACCCTTGGCCAGATCCGCCGTGCACCGCTGGGTGTGGCGCTGTGCATGGGCCCCTACAACTATCCGCTCAATGAAACCTTCACCACGCTGATCCCGGCGCTGATCATGGGCAACACCGTGGTGTTCAAGCCGGCCAAGTTCGGCGTGCTGCTGATCCGCCCACTGCTCGAAGCGTTCCGCGACAGTTTCCCGCCGGGCGTGATCAACGTCATCTATGGCCGTGGCCGCGAGACGGTCAGCGCACTGATGGCCAGCGGCAAGGTCGATGTGTTCGCCTTCATCGGTACCCACAAGGCGGCCAGCGACCTGAAAAAACTGCACCCGCGCCCGCACCGGCTGAGGGCAGCCTTGGGCCTGGATGCAAAAAATCCGGGCATCGTCCTGCCACAGGTGGACCTGGACAATGCCGTGGAAGAGGCCGTCACCGGCGCATTGTCGTTCAATGGCCAGCGCTGCACGGCGTTGAAGATCCTGTTCGTGCATGAAGACGTGGTCGACGCCTTCCTCGACAAGTTCCAGCGCAAGCTCGCCGCGCTCAAGCCAGGCATGCCCTGGGAGCCTGGCGTTGCGCTGACCCCACTGCCGGAGCCGGGCAAGGTCGACTACCTCGACCAGCTGGTGGCCGACGCCAAGGCGAAGGGTGCACGGGTGCTCAATGAAGGTGGTGGGCTCAGCCGCGGTTCGTTCTTCTACCCCGCCCTGCTCTACCCGGTGAACCGCGACATGCGCGTGTACCACGAGGAACAGTTCGGCCCGCTGGTGCCGGTGGTGCCTTATCGCGACCTGCAGAGCGTGATCGACTACGTGCTCGATTCGGACTACGGCCAGCAGCTGAGCCTGTTCGGCAACGACCCGGCCACCATCGGCAGCCTGGTCGACATCTTTGCCAACCAGGTCGGGCGCATCAACCTCAATGCCCAGTGCCAGCGCGGCCCGGACACCTACCCGTTCAACGGCCGCAAGAACAGCGCCGAAGGTACCCTGTCGGTGCACGATGCCTTGCGCGTGTTCTCCATCCGCACCCTGGTCGCGACCCGCTTCCAGGAAGCCAACAAGGAGTTGATCAGCGAAATCATCCGTAACCGTCAATCGAGCTTCCTGACCACCGACTACATCTTCTGACAGCCGCGCTTATAGAGAATCGATCTAGCCTTGCTGTCGATTTTCCCTCTGCGCAGACGACTCTAAGCATCAGGGCGCCCCTCGGCGCCCCTTGCAAAGGAGACTCGCACATGGCTGTCAAACCCATCCCCGAAGGCCAGCACAGCATCACCCCGTATCTGGCCATCAACGACGCCGCCAAGGCCATCGAGTTCTACAAGCAGGCCTTTGGCGCCACGGAAATGTTCCGCCTTGAAGGCCCCGATGGCCGGGTCGGCCACGCCGAACTGCGTATCGGCGATTCCTCGCTGATGCTCGCCGACCCGTGCGACATGGAAGGCGGCCTGACCGCCAGCCAGAAACTCGCAGGCGCTGCGGTGGGCCTGCACCTGTATGTCGAGGACTGCGACAAGGTCTACGCCCAGGCCATTGCGGCGGGTGCCACGCAGTTGCACGAGGTCAAGGACCAGTTCTACGGCGACCGCAGCGGCTCGCTGAAAGACCCGTTCGGCAATATGTGGTTCGTCTCTACCCACAAGGAAGACCTCAGCCCCGACGAAATCCGCGCCCGTGCTGCCAAGATGTTCGGCGGCAGCTGAGCGACAAGTTGAAAGCGCGGCGCGTTTGCTTGAAGCTTGAGGCTCGTAGCTTGGAGCTGCCTCATGCGAATCATCGACAAAACCGCCGCGCAGGTGCGCAGCCTGACCCCGGCCGAAGAGGAACTGCTGGTCGGTTTCGCCACTGGCAGCCTCGCCGGGCCACGCCTGCTGCAGGCCAACCAGCTGCTGATGAAGGTGCGCAGCGCCAACCAGTGGCTGGCCTGCGATTGCCGCAAGGATGCCTTGCCGGTGCTCAATGTCACCCTCAATGGCAGCACCGGCACGCTGTTTCTGAAGAACAACCCGGGCACGGCCGAACATGCGCCCGGCTGCCCGTTCACCAAGGACGAGCGCGAAGCCAGCGAGCGAGAAGACGAGCCAGCTGTGCCCGCCGCCTGGCTGGCTCCGGACACCCCGCTGCGCCTGATCGGTGATTACCGCAGCACCAGCGAAAGCGGTATTGGCGCGGGCGACGGCAGTGAACGCCGCGAGCAGCAGCGCCTGTTGTCGCTGCTGCTGACCTGGATCGAGACCAGCGGCCTGAACCTCTATGCCACCCACCTGAAGAAAGAGCTCACCGGCCAGTTCGCCGAGCTGCGCAGTGTCGCCAGCCGCTACCCGTTGCTGGAACGGGTGCCGGCCAGCAACTACCTGGAAACCCGCCTGGACATGAAGCACATGATGATGCTCAAGTCCCGCTTGCGCGAAGCCACGGTGTTCGGCAACCACCGTCGCCATGGCCTGCTGCTGGACTGCGTCGACCAGATCAAGGGGCGCAAGCTGTTCAACAACCGCAGTGAGGACGGCTTCGATTTCCAGGGGCACCATCTGTACTGGGGCGGCAGCCGGGCGTCAGGCCCGCTGCTGGCGCTGGCCCTGTACTCACCGACCACGGCGGGCAGCCACTTCTATGAACTGATCCACGTGGCCAGCGTGCCGGTGCTGTCGCGCGCGCACCTGTTCCCGGTGTACCGCGACGAAGAGCGCGAGCCACTCAAGGCGCTGGTGTCGCTGATCGACTGGATGGCCAGCAAAGGGGTCAAGGTGCTGATGCGCCGGCCGGTGATCGGTGGGCAGGTGATGGATGAGCTGGTGCTGACCTCGGATCAGGACCGGGTGCTGTCAGTGTCGTTGCTGGAGCAGCCGATCGGGCCGGAGCCCGATGCCGAGAACTTCAAGCGCTATGCGGACTTCAAGAGCCTGGAGACCTTCCGCAAGTATGTGGCCGGGTTTTTCATGCGTGAGCGCTGAGTACCGCGACGCCTGCTTCGCGGTACTCAGCCGCGAAGCAGGCCGTTACAGCCACAAAGCCTCGTCTATCAGAATGCCGCCCGGAAAATCCCCTCGATCTCTTCCTGGCTGGCCGGCCGCGGGTTGGTCAGCCCACAGGCATCCTTCAAGGCGTTCTCTGCCAGGATGCCAACATCCTCAAGCTTGGCCCCCAGCTCCGCCAACCCCGCCGGAATACCCACGGCCGCAGCCAAGTGCTCGATGGCCGAAATCGCCGCCCCCGCGCCCTGCTCCGCATCCAGGCCACACACCTTGATACCCATGGCCTTGGCCACATCGCGCAGGCGCGCAGCGCAGACCTTGGCGTTGAAACGCTGCACATGCGGCAGCAGCACGGCATTGCACACGCCATGCGGCAAGTCGTAGTAACCGCCCAGCTGGTGCGCCATGGCATGCACGTAGCCCAGCGAGGCATTGTTGAACGCCATGCCGGCCAGGAACTGCGCGTAGGCCATGTTCTCCCGCGCCTGCAGGTCGTTGCCGTCGTTCACCGCCTGGCGCAGGTTCTCGCTGATCAGGCTGATGGCCTTGAGCGCGCAGGCGTCGGTGATCGGCGTAGCCGCCGTCGACACATAGGCCTCGATGGCGTGGGTCAAGGCATCCATGCCGGTGGCCGCCGTCAGCCCCTTGGGCATGGCAACCATCAGCGCCGGGTCGTTGACCGAGAGAATCGGCGTGACGTTACGGTCGACAATGGCCATTTTCACATGGCGGCTCTCGTCGGTGATGATGCAGAAGCGGGTCATTTCACTGGCCGTGCCCGCCGTGGTGTTGATGGCGATCAGCGGCAGCTGCGGCTTGCGCGAGCGGTCGACGCCCTCGTAGTCGCGGATATGCCCACCGTTGGTGGCGCACAGGGCAATGCCCTTGGCACAGTCATGGGGCGAACCACCGCCCAGCGACACCACGCAGTCGCAGCGCTCACGCAGCAACACGGCAAGGCCCGCCTCGACGTTGGCGATGCTGGGGTTGGGCTTGGCGCCGTCGAACACCACCGAGTCGATATCCTGCAAGGCCAGCATGCGCCCGATGCGAGCGGCGACACCGGCCTTGGCCAGGCCCTGGTCGGTAACGATCAGCGCCTTGCGCAGGCCATAACCGGCAATTGCGGTCATGGCCTCGTCAAGGCAGTCGATGCCCATGATGTTGACGGGCGGGATGAAGAAGGTGCTGCTCATGACCGGATCCTCCTGGTGGGTCTGTCTGCCAGCGAGGATCCGCTCGTTCAATGCAGCGGATGTTGATCCAGAGCAACGTTAGCCAAGGAACAGCTGGTAAGCCGGATTAGCGGTTTCGTCCCAGTAGCGGTAGCCCATCTCATCCAGCGCCTGGGGCAGGCTGGCCTGCTCCTCGGCCGGCACTTCCAGCGCCGCGAACACCCGCGCTTGCGCCGCGCCATGGTTGCGGTAATGGAACAGGCTGATGTTCCAGTGCTTGCCCAGCCGCTCCAGAAAGCCCAGCAGCGCCCCTGGCCGCTCGGGGAATTCGAAGCGCAGCACCCGCTCATTGGCCCCTGGCGCGGCATGCCCACCCACGGTGTGACGCACGTGCAGCTTGGCCAGCTCGTTGTCGGTCAGGTCGAGCACGCTGTAGCCCTGCCCGCGCAGGCTGGCCAGCAGTTGCTCGCGCGGGTCGTGCACCGGGTGGGTCTGCACGCCAACGAACAGGCGCGCCTCCTTGCCCGGGTAATAGCGGTAGTTGAACTCGGTGATCTGCCGCTTGCCCAAGGCCTGGCAGAAGGCCCGGAAGCTGCCAGGCTGCTCGGGAATGGTCACGGCGATGATCGCCTCGCGCTGCTCGCCCAACTCGGCACGCTCGGCCACATGGCGCAGGCGGTCGAAGTTGACGTTGGCCCCGGAATCGATGGCCACCAGGGTCTGCCCCTGCACGCCCTCGCGGGCCACGTACTTTTTGATTCCGGCCACGGCCAGGGCACCGGAGGGTTCAGTGATCGAGCGGGTATTATCGTAGATGTCCTTGATCGCCGCGCACAGTTCATCGCTGCTGACGGTCACCACTTCATCGACAAAATGCCGGCACAGCTCGAAGCAATGGGCGCCGATCTGCGCCACCGCCACGCCATCGGCGAAGGTGCCGACCTGCGGCAGGATCACCCGTTCGCCGGCCGCCATGGCAGCCTGCAGGCAGTTGGAGTCTTCCGGTTCGACACCAATCACCTTGACCTCGGGGCGCAGGTACTTGACGTAGGCGGCAATGCCCGCAATCAGCCCGCCACCGCCAACCGGCACGAAGATCGCGTCCAACGCACCCGGCTGCTGGCGCAGGATCTCCATGCCCACGGTGCCCTGGCCGGCGATCACGTCCGGGTCGTCGAACGGCGGTACGAAGGTTGCGCCGTCGCTGTCGGCCAGTTTCAGCGCGTGGGCCAGCGCATGAGGGAAGCTTTCGCCGTGCAGCACCACATGGCCACCCCGCGAGCGCACCCCTTCGACCTTGAGCGATGGCGTGGTGGTGGGCATGACGATGGTCGCCTTCATGCCCAGGTGCGCCGCCGCCAGGGCCACGCCCTGGGCATGGTTGCCTGCCGAGGCAGTGATCACGCCGCGTTCGCGCTGGGCCGTGGTCAGGCGCGACAACCGGGTATAGGCACCGCGGATCTTGAACGAGAAGGTTGGCTGCAGGTCTTCGCGCTTGAGCAGCACCTGGTTGCCGAGGCTGGCAGACAGCGCGGGGGCAGCTTGCAAGGGCGTCTCGATGGCCAGGTCGTACACCGGCGCGGACAGAATGCGGCGCACCTGTTCCGACAACAATTGCTGCGCGGTGGACGGGGTACGAGGGCTGACGTTGAGGCTGGTCATCGATTGCAACTCCTTGGCTTTTTCACGTTGCCCAGGAGTCAGAGAGAAAAAACCCGCCTCCAGGGCGGGTTCGGTGCACGTACGCGCTAGCCCGCCAAGCTGATAATGGCGGTAATAATAATGGCGTTCACGTGCGGGAAGGTTTTCATGGGTTAGGACGTTATCCCGCCTGGCTTGGCCAAGTCAACACTTTGCTTGTTGCGCCGACAGCGGCACGTCGAACACCTTGTCGAAGCCCCACTGGAACACAAAGGCATAGACGAAGAAGAACACGAACAGGGCCATGTTGGTGAGCAACGCCGCCCACAGGCTGACCTCCAGCCAATAGGCCACCAATGGCAGCAGGATCAGCACCAGCCCGCCCTCGAAGCCCAGCGCGTGCAGCCCCCGGCGCAGCAGGGTGCGCTCGCGCTTGTGCTGGCGTGCCTCCCAGCGCTCGAAAGCCCAGTTGTAAGCCATGTTCCAGCTCATGGCGATGCCCGACATCAGCACCGAGAGCACCGTCGACTGCGCCATCCCGGCCCCGAACGCCAGCTCCAGCGCCGGCGCCACGCAAGCCACGGCGATGGCTTCGTAGAGAATGGCCTGGACGATCTTGCGCGCCTTGCCTTGCATGTGTAGCTCCTTCGAGAAACGACCTATCAAAGTACAAGATGAATGCCTGAAGAAAAAGGTTGTTCGCACAGGTGCCTGTCTTGGGTTTTGCGGTGGTGCGCAAATCGAGCGCCGCCCGCGCGGCGCTCGATCTCACAAACGATGAACCTGTCACGACGAACACCTGTCAGCTATTGGACAACCCCGCATGCGACTGCTTGTATCTATCACTTGCAAGCAGCGGCATGTCCTACAACTTCGTCCAGGGAATTGAACGAGGAACAAGACGATGGCGTATTGCGTCATGATGGTGTTCGGCACCCGCCCCGAAGCAATCAAGATGGCCCCGCTGGCCCGCGTGCTGCGCACCTGGCCCGAGGTGGACCTGCACATCTGTTCCACCGGCCAGCACCGTGAGATGCTCGAGCAGGTGCTGACCGCCTTTGGCCTGAGCGTCGACCAGGACCTCAAGGTGATGACCCAGAACCAGACCCTCAATGGCCTGGCCCGTGACCTGCTGGACAAGCTCGACCAGGCCTATGACCAGGTCAAGCCCGACATCGTGCTGGTCCATGGCGACACCACCACCAGCTTCATCGCCAGCCTCGCGGCCTTCCACCGGCACATTCCCATTGGCCATGTCGAAGCCGGCCTGCGTACCGGCAACCTGCAGCAGCCCTGGCCCGAAGAAGCCAACCGGCGCCTGACCGGGGTGCTCGCCGACCTGCACTTCACCCCGACCCGTGACTCGGACGCCAACCTGATCCGCGAAGGCGTGCCAGCGGAGCATATCGAAGTCACTGGCAACACCGTCATCGACGCCCTGCTGTGGATGCGCGACCACCTGGCCGAACGGCAATGGCAGCCGGCCGCCGACTCACCGCTGAGCACGCTGCGGCCAGAGCAGCGCATGGTGCTGATCACCGGCCACCGCCGGGAGAATTTCGGCCCCGGCTTCGAGCGCATCTGCCTGGCCCTCGCGCAGTTGGCCGAACGCTACCCCGACGTGCAGTTCGTCTACCCCGTGCACCTCAACCCGCAGGTGCAGAAGGCCGTGTATGGCGTGCTGTCGAACCGCAGCAACATCCACTTGATCGCCCCTCAGGACTACCCACACTTCGTCTGGCTGATGAACCGCGCCCAGGTCATCCTCACCGACTCCGGTGGCGTACAGGAAGAAGCCCCGGCACTGGGCAAGCCGGTGCTGGTGCTGCGCAAGGTCACCGAGCGCCCCGCCGTGCTCAAGGGCGGCACGGTCAAGCTGGTGGGCACCCTGACCGAACGCATCGTCGAGGAAACCAGCCAGCTGCTCGACGACCCTGCGGCCTACGCACGCATGGCGCGGGTCTATACCCCGTTTGGTGACGGCCACGCCAGCGAGCGCATCGCCGAGCGCCTGACGCGCTGGTTTGCAGAAACTGCCAACCCGCGAGATGACGCATGAGCCTGGCCTTCATCGACTACCTCACCTATGTGCTGTACGGCCTCAAGGTCCTGGCGATCATCCTCGCCTCGCTGATGTTCCTGCTCGGCCTCGACGACCTGTTCATCGACCTGTGCTACTGGAGCCGCAAACTGATCCGCCGCTTTCGCATCTACGACAAACACGAAAAGGCCGACGAGAAACGCCTGTTCGAAGTCGCGGAAAAGCCCCTGGCGATCATGGTCCCGGCCTGGAACGAAGTGGGCGTGGTCGGCGAGATGGCGCGCCTGGCGGCCTCGACCATCGACTACGAGAACTACCAGATCTTCGTTGGCACCTACCCCAACGACCCGCAGACCCAGGCCGACGTCGACGCCGTGTGCCTGCATTACCCGAACGTGCACAAGGTGGTCTGCGCCCGCCCCGGCCCCACCAGCAAGGCCGACTGCCTGAACAACATCATCGACGCCATCCTGCGCTTCCAGGACGATGCCCGCATCGAGTTCGCCGGGTTCATCCTGCATGACGCCGAAGACGTGATCTCGCCCATGGAGCTGCGCCTGTTCAACTACCTGTTGCCGAACAAGGACATGATCCAGATCCCGGTATACCCCTACGCGCCGGAATGGAAGGGTTTCACCGCCGGGCACTACGTCGACGAGTTCGCCGAGAACCACGGCAAGGACGTGATCGTGCGCGAAGCACTGACCGGCCAGGTGCCCAGTGCCGGCGTTGGCACTTGCTTCAGCCGCCGCGCCATCAGCGCCCTGCTCGAAGATGGCGATGGCATCGCCTTCGACGTGCAGAGCCTGACCGAAGACTACGACATCGGTTTTCGCCTGAAGCAAAAGGGCATGAAGTGCATTTTCGCCCGTTACTCCATCACCGACCCGGCGCTGGCCCTCAAGCACGAGTGGCGGCCGGGCATGAGCCGCGAGTTCGCCCAGGTGATCTGCGTGCGCGAGCACTTTCCGCGCGACTGGCAGCACGCCATCCGGCAGAAGTCGCGGTGGATCGTCGGCATCGTCTTCCAGGGCACCAGCAACCTCGGCTGGAGCCGCACCGGCGCGCTCAACTACTTCCTTTGGCGCGACCGCCGTGGCCTGTTCGCCTACCTGCTGAGCTTTTTGGTCAACCTGTTGCTGCTGGTGCTGCTGGCCATGTGGCTGGTGACCGTGATCGCCCCCGACTCCTGGCGCTTCATGTCGATCCTCAGCGACAGCCGGCTGCTCACCACCCTGCTCTGGCTCAACGGCCTGATGCTGGTCAACCGCCTGTTCCAGCGCGGCTGGTTCGTCACCCGCTACTACGGCATCTTCGAAGGCCTGCTGTCGGCGCCGCGGATGATGTGGAGCAATTTCGTCAACTTCTTCGCCAACCTGCGTGCCCTGCGCCAGGTCATGGAGATGGGCGATTCGCGCCGGGTGGCGTGGGACAAGACCACCCACGAATTCCCTGCCCTGGCTTCACCGGCGCGTACACCGCTGGGCCATCGTCTGGTGGAAAAGGGCTACATCACCGAAGAACAGCTGGAGCAGGCGATCACCAGCCCGGTCCGCCGGCGCCTGGGCCGCGAGCTGCTGCTGCGGGGCTGGCTGACCAGCGAGCAGCTTGTGCAAACGTTGGCTGAACAGCTCGACCTGCCCTGGGCACCGCTCAACCCGTTCAAGCTCGACCCGCCTCTGATTGCCCAGTTGCCTCGCCGGCTGGCCACCCACTATGGCGTGCTGCCGGTCGCCGAAGACGGCAACACCCTGGTGCTGGCCAGCGAAAGCCCGGTCAGCCAGGTGTCGCTGGGGGTGATCAGCCGCCAACTGAAACGCCCGGTCAGCTGCCGCCTGGCGCCCCAGGGCCGGGTCACTCTGGGCCTGCGCTATCACTACCCAAGCCCCTGGCAGACGCCCGAAACCCACGACATGCTCGCGGTGCTGGAGCGCCACCAGGATGATGCCGATCTGATCGAGCGGGTCAGCCACCACCAGGTCATGCTGGGCGCCCTCCTGCAGGTACGCGGCATGGTCCCGGTCACCCTGTTCAACCAGGCACTGATCGATTTCGACCCCGAGCAGCAGAGCCTTGGCGAGCACCTGATCGCCCGCGGCATCATTACCGAAGAGGTGCTGCAACACGCCCTCGCCGAACAGGCCAGCGAACAGCAGGCTGCCTTTGACCTGACCCGGGAGGTGGCATGAAGCCGCGTCTTTCCCTCACCCTTTCCGGGCTGTTGCTGTGTTCCACCGCGCTGGCGACCCAGGCAGCCCCCATGACCGAGTTCCAGCGTTTCACCAGCTACCCGTTCATGGAACGCAGCTACCGCGAAGCGAAGAAGGACAACTGGGCCGAAGTCGAACGCCTGACCCGCCATGTACTGAGCCGGGTACCGAACAACGATGAAGCCCGTACGCTGTTGGTCGAGGCCCTGGCCCACCAGCGCCGCTACAAGGACGCCGAGGCCATCGCCGAGCAGCTTGGCAATGGCCCCGAATATGCCAACGCCTTGCAGGAGCTGCGCCTGACCTGGATCGAGCAGGACCCGCCCGCGGCCAGCCAGGTGGAAAGCTGGCTGGCCAGCACCGATGGCACCCAGCACGTGCGCCTGTGGCAGGCCTACAGCCTGAGCCTGGCCAAGTTTGGCGGCGCCGGCAAGGCCCTGGAATGGCTCAACCAGCTGCCGCCGCGCGACGATGGCCAGGTTTTGCGCCTGGCTCGCGCCAACTTCGCCGAGCAGCTGCGCAACTGGAAGGAAACCATCGACCAGCTGCAACCGTTGGCTGACAAGGGCCAACTGCCGCCCGAAGACTGGCAGCGCCTGGCCAATGCCTATGTCCAGCAAGTCGACGAGAAAGGCCTGGAACAGCTGCTGCGAAGCGCGCCCTCCCCTGAAGTGGCCAACCAGACCCGCCTGGCCATGGCCAATCGGGCCATCGCCGTCGGTCACAACCAGCTGGCGCAGCGCTGGTTGGAAAAACTGCCCACCGAGCAGTTGCAGCAACCTGAGCAACGCCAGCAGTTGTGGGAGCTGGCCCGTGAAGGTGATGACGCGCCACTGGTACGGCGCCTGAGCAACGCGCTGCAGCGGCCTTGCCTGGAGACCGTCGACTGGTTGTCACGCCGTGACCCGGACGTCGCCCGCGAACAGTTCAAGGACTGCCCGGCCAACGCAGACCCGCGAGCCTATGCGGTGCTCAAGCAGCGCCTGTATGGCGACCCGGTGCAGCCGCCCCAACCCCGCACCGCCGCCGAATGGGAAAGACGCTACCGCCAGAGCGGGGACCTGGCGGCGCTTGAGCAAGCCACATTCCTCCTGCTGCAACAAGGCCAGGGCGAACACGCCCGCACCTTGCTGGAACAGGCCTATGACCGTCGCCAAGGGCGCCTGACAGCTTCCCTGCTGCAGCGCCTGGGCACTATCTATGCGCGCAACGATGGCCCGCTGAACAGCCAGCGCATGCTCGGGCTGATCCCCAGGGTCGACGCCAATACCCGCGCCCAGTTGCTCGGCCGGCTGGCTGAAAACGGCCAGTGCGACGCCGTGCGCCGGGCCATCCCGGCGAACCCAAGCGAAGCCGGCCAGTACCGCGCCCTGGGCCGCTGCGCGATGCCCGATCAACCCGGTGAAGCGGTGGTGTATTACCAGGCCGCCGAACGTCTGGGTGACCGTGGCAACCGCCTGCCCCTGGCCTATGCGCTGGAAGCCGCTGGTGATTCCGACGCGGCCCAGCCGATCTGGCGCAACCTGCCGGCCAGCGCCTGGAACGACAACGCCCGCCTGACCGCCGCACGCGGGGCCTTGAATGCCGGCGATGCCGACGCCGCCCGCCGCTACTGGGACGCCGCCGCACACAACAGCGCCGATGACTGGGCACTGGGGGCCGCCATCGCGCAAGCTCAGGGCGACCTGCAAGCGGCGCTGGGCTTCCAGCGCCACGCCCTGGCACACAACCCGCGCGCCGACCACTACTACGCCGCCGCCAGCACCGCACAGCTGGCTGGCGATAACGCACAGAGCAGCGCCTGGCTGGCCGAAGCCGTGCGCCTGGCGCCCGACCAGCCGCGTTATCGTGCCGATTACGGCATGCGCCTGGCCAGCTCGTCAGACAAAGCCCAGCGCCGCCAGTCGATCCCTTATCTGCAACGCGCCACCCACGATTTTCCCGAGGACTATCGCCTGGGCGAGACCCTCGCACTGCGCTACGACGAAGCCGAGAACAGCGCCGCTGCCCGCCGCGAGCTGCGCCGGGTGCTCGACGTTGAAGAGAATCTGGTCGATGCCGATGACGAGTACGGCAGCCTCGAAGCCCGCAAGTACCGCCAGCGCCGCGCCCACGAAAGCCTGTCACGGCGCGACACCATCACCCTGGCCAGCACCTGGTCGCCGGCAGGCACCTCGACCAACGACAAGTTCCTCGACAACGGCGAGCGCAGCGGCACCTCACGTCGCGCGCAATCGCAGAACGTGCAGCTGGCCATGTGGGACCACGCCCTGGGCGAGGAACCCAGCCGCAACGGCAGTACCCTGTCGGTCTACGGCCGGGTGCTGTTCGGCGGCCAGAGCCGCACGGACTATGCGCAAAGCATGGGCACCGGCGTCGGCCTGCGCTACAAGCCGCTCGGCCAGGCCAACCTCAACCTGTATGCCGAGCTGTACCACCAACGGCAGATCGACGACGACCACTACAGCGGCCTGAGCCTTGGCGAACTGCTGAGCCCGGCCAAGGTCGGCGGTAACTGGGGCGACCTGCGCCAGCACGCCGAATCGAGCAACGACCTGCTGCTGCGCGCCACCGCCTCGTTCCTCGACCAGGGCGACTGGCGCAACGACTGGCGAGTCGACCAGGACGACTGGAACGAGCGCTTCCTCTACCTCGATGCCGCCTGGTGGACCCGCGCTGGCGACCACGCCTGGCTGTCGCGCTACCAGCAGGGCCATGCCTGGAAACTGCCCGGCCACTCGCCGCAGACGCTGATGCCTTACGGCTTCTTCGAGTTTTCCAGCCAGGACCCGAGCAACGACTGGCGCCAGGACGCCCGCGCCGGGGTTGGTGTGCGCTGGCAGTGGTGGTTCGACGACGACCGCTACAACGCCTACCGCGGCTCACTGAAAGTGCGTGCCGAATACCAGCAGTCGCTGGGTGGCAACCTCTACAAAAGCGCCAATGGCGTACTGGTTGGCGCGGAGATGACCTTCTGATGCGTACGCTCCTGGCAATCCTCATGCTCGCCCTGTGCTTGCCGGCACTGGCCGACCAGCGCCTGTTCTACCAGCCGCTGAACCGCGATGCCGCCGTGACCCCGGCGCAATGGCAGCAACTGTGGCGCGCCACCAAGGCGCAAGGGGGCAAGACCCTGATCGTGCAGTGGAGTGCCTACGGCGACAGTGATTTCGGCGGTGCCCAGGGCTGGCTGGCCAACAGCCTGCGCGAGGCCCACGCCCAAGGCCTGGAACTGGTGCTCGGGCTGTACCTGGACCCGGCCTACTACCAGCGCATCGACGAACTCGACGGTGACGGCCTGAGCAATTACTGGAAGTCGCAACTGGGCCGTTCGCTGGGCCAGTACCAGCAGGTTCGCAAAGACTGGCAACTGCCCGTCGCCGGCTGGTACCTGCCCATGGAGCTGGACGACCTGCACTTTCGCGATGCCGGTCGCCGCGAGGCGCTGTACAGCCAGTTGCAGGCCTTCAACCGGCGGCTGGACAAGCCGCTGCACATCAGCGCGTTCAGCGCCGGCAAACTGGCACCGCGGGTCAATGGCGCCTGGCTGGATCAACTGGCCGGGTTGGGCTTGACTGTGTGGTGGCAGGACGGTGCCGGGACCGGGCGGTTGCCAGCGCTGGTGCGTCAGCGCTACGAACAGGCGCTGCCGTGCCGGGTGGGTGTGGTGCGCGAGGCGTTTCGCCAGGTAAGTGCAGCGGGGCAGGCGTTCCGGGCTGAGCCTGCGGAGCCGAAGCTGAATGCAGGGTGCCATGCCGAAGCAGTGTTTGCGCTGCGCTACCGGCCTTGGGCCCGGGGTGTTCTGCCACAGAATTGAGACGGCCTGTACCGGCCATGCAGTACTCCCAGGAGCCCCCCGATGTTCAAAACCATCGAAGCGCACGTGCGCAAGCAGGTCGCCCCCGCTGCGTTGCGCGCCGAATTCCGCCAGCACGAATTCGAATCCATGCGCCCGTTCTGCATGCTGGTGTTCTGCATCAGCATCGCCATCTGGCTGGTCTTCGACCTGATCGTCAGCTTCCTCGGTGGCCAGGGCTTCACCTGGCTGTCCTACCTGTTCATAGCCTTGCTCTGCTGCCTCACCGTGGTGCTGCGCTTCACCCGGCGCAGCCACCATTTCGATGTGCTCAACCTGCTGTTCATCGCCGTCATCACCTTGGGCATGCGCCTGGTGATCGAAGGCATTCCCGAACCCTTGCGCCCGGTGTGGCTGGTGCTCGGCGTGTCGACCGTGCTGTATGCCGTGTCGGTGCTGCCGGTGCGGCGCTGGTCGTTCTTTTGCGCCATGGTCATCACCTGGGCCATGCTCAGCCCCTTCTACCACACCCGCATTGACGTCGATCAGCTCGAAGGTGCCATGCTGCTGAGCTACGCGCTGTTCCTCAGCGGGCTGGTGATCTACAGCTATCTGCAGATGCGCCAGGCCAAGCTGCACAACTTCTACCTGTCCAAGGTATTGCTGGAGCAGGCTTACTTCGACGCCCTGACCGAAATACCCAACCGCCGCTCGTTCATGACCAACGCCGAGCACCAGTTGCGCCTGGCCACCCCTGGCCAGTACCTGGCGATGATCGACATCGACAACTTCAAGCGGGTCAACGACCGCTTCGGGCATGACGTGGGCGATGAGGTGCTCAAGCGGGTAGCGCTGCATATCAAGGCAGGGGGGGCTGGGCACGAATTTGCCCGGCTGGGTGGCGAGGAGTTCGCCATCTTCTTCGCCGGGCTGGATCAGCAGGCTGCCGAGCGATGCGTGGCGGCACTGTGCAAGCGCGTGCGCGACGATCTTGGCGTACCGCCGGTAACCATCAGCATCGGCCTGGCCAGGGTAGACCGCGGTGACACACTGAGCATGGCGCTGATACACGCCGACCAGGCGCTGTACGAAGCCAAGCACAGTGGCAAGGACCGCTTCGTGCTGTGGACTAGCCAGCTGGCAGCCGAATCCGGAACTGCGCCCCACCCAGCGCCGACTGCGCCACGGTCAGTGTCCCACCCTGCCCCTCGATCGCCCGGCGGCTGATCGCCAGGCCCAGACCAAAGCCGCCGGTATTGCGGTCGCGGCTGCGGTCCAGGCGGTAGAACGGCTGGAAGATCCGCTCACGTTCCTCGGCCGGGATCCCGATGCCGTCATCTTCCACGGTCAACAGGCAGGCACCGTCCGCTTCCAGACGCATCCTCAGCAACAGGCTTTGATCGCAATAGCGCATGGCATTGCGCACCAGGTTCTGCACGGCCCGGGCGGTCAGGCGCGGGTCCAGCACAAAGCGTGGCAGATTGTCCTCGGCCTGTACCTCCCACTGGATACCCCGAGCATCGAGCTCTTCGGCAAAGCCGCCCAGCACGCTGTCGACCAGCTCCAGCAACGACACCTCGACCCGCTCACGGGCCTGGTCGGCGTTGTACAGCCGGCTGTACGACAGCAGTTCGAGCACCAGCTCATCCAGTTCGCGCACATGCCCGACCAACTCCAGCAGGCGCTTGCGGCTGCTCGGTGGCACTTCGTCGAACAGCAGCACCAGGCCAAAATCCAGCCGGGTCAGTGGTGTACGCAGCTCATGGGAGACCGCGTTGAGCAGCTCACGCTGCTGATTGACATGGCGTTCGAGGTCGCTGGCCATGGTGTCGAACACGCCGGCCAGTTCGCCGATGTTCGAGTGCGGCGAGATGTGCGTACGCTCGGCCATCCGCCCCTGGCCCAGGCGCCGGGCGGTCTCTTTCAGGCGCTCCAGGTCGCGCCAGTGCGGCCATACCCACAGCAGCAGGCAGCCGAGCATGGCCGCGCCGATCAACACGGTCACGCCCCAGGACAACACGTTGATGTCCAGCGGGTCGGGCGGTGCGTGCAGGCTCACCAGCCAATCCTTGTCCAGGGGCGCCAGCACGGTTTGGTAATAGCCCCAGTCACCGATGCGCACGGCGTACAGGCCGTGCTCCAGGCGCGCCTGTTCCTGCGGGCTCAGGCCGGCCTTTTCGCTGCGCAGCAGTTTCACCTCCAAGGGCGCGAAGGCCCTGGCCAGGTCCTGCTCCACCGCTGGCCATTGCGCTTCTGGCACCTGGCGGAACTGGCGGACGATCAGCGACTGCACACCTTTGGCCTGGTCCAGGTTGTAGGCCATGAAGCGGTCGTGGAACAGGCCGACGATGGCGTCCGGAATCAACAGCAACGCCCCGGCGTAAGCGACGATGATCACCAGATACAGGCGCACCAGAATCTTCAGCATGGCGCGTCAGCACTCCCACTCGACACGGCTGAACAGGTAACCCTTGCCCCACACAGTCTTGATCTTGCGCGCCTCGCCGGCACTGTCGTCGAACTTGCGGCGCAGCTTGGAAATGGCCACGTCCACCGAGCGGTCAGTACCGTTGAACTCGATACCGCGCAGCTGCTGGAGGATGCGGTCACGGCTGAGCACCACACCGGCGTTGCGCGCCAGCACCACCAGCAGGTTGTATTCGCCGCTGGACAGTTCCACCTCTTCGCCACGCCACCTGACCAGGCGCTCGGCGAGGTCGATGCGCAGGCCACCGATGAGGATCTGGTGGTTGTCCAGGCGCGGTTCGTTGACGCTGCTGCGGCGCAGCAGGGTGCGCACGCGGGCCAGCAGTACGCGGGGCTCGCAGGGTTTGGTCACGTAGTCGTCGGCGCCCATCTCCAGGCCAAGCACCTGGTCATGGCTATCGTCGCGGGCGGTCAGCATCAGGATCGGCAGGCTCTGCGATTCCTGGCGCAGCAGGCGGCACAGTTGCAGGCCATCGATACCGGGGAGCATCAGGTCGAGAATCACCAAATCGGGGTTGTCCTGCCGGAAAGCGTCCAGCACATGGTCGCCACGGGCAATCACCCGCACATGGAAATCGTTGCGTTGCAGGTAACTGGCGATCAGCTCGGACAGCGCACTGTCGTCTTCGACCAAAAGAATGTTGGGCATAGAGTTTTGCTTGTAGGAGCGGATTCATCCGCGATGAGGCCGGAACAGGTACTCGCAGAATATAGAAACCTACAAACCGGTAGGACTGTTCTTAACACTTTTTCACACAGGTCCTACAGCTGTTAACAGCCATCCGAGGAACGGTTGCCTTAGCATAGGCAGGGTCATCATCGGAAGATCCGCATGCCTATTACCCTCCCCCCGCGCCTGCGCCCCGTGGCGCTCGTGGCGCTTCTCGCACTGCCCCTGGCCGGTTGCGACGATTCGGCCGAGCAGGACGAACAACAACCCACGCCGCAAGTGCGGGTAGAAACCCTGCAAATGCAGCCCCTGGCCATCAGTACCGAGCTGAGCGGGCGCATCCTCGCCCCGCGCACGGCAGAGGTGCGTGCCCGGGTCGCAGGCGTGGTGCTCAAGCGCGTCTATCGCGAAGGCAGCGACGTCAAACAGGGCGATGTGCTGTTCCTCATCGACCCGGCGCCGTTCAAGGCCGACCACGACAGCGCCCGCGCAACCCTGGCCAAGGCCGAAGCCACGCTGTACCAGGCCCGCCTGCAAGAGCAGCGCTACCGCCAGCTGGTCGACGACAAGGCCGTCAGCCGCCAGGAGTACGACAACGCCCGCGCCGCCTTCCTCCAGGCCGACGCTGCCGTTGCCGAAGCCAAGGCTGCGCTGGAGCGCGCCCGCCTGAACCTGGGCTATGCCACGGTCACTGCGCCCATCTCCGGACGCATCGGCCGCGCCCTGGTCACCGAAGGCGCCTTGGTCGGCCAGAACGAAACCACGCCGCTGGCGACCATCCAGCAGCTCGACCCGATCCACGCCGACGTCACCCAGTCGACCCGCGAACTCAACGCCCTGCGCCGTGCGCTGCGCGCCGGTGAACTGCAGGAGGCCGGCGACGGCCAGGCCCGCGCCACCCTGATCCAGGACGATGGCAGTGCCTACCCGCTGCCGGGCAAGCTGCTGTTCTCCGACATCAGCGTCGACCCGAGCACCAACCAGATCACCTTGCGCAGCGAATTCCCCAACCCGGACCTAGACCTGCTGCCGGGCAGCTACGTGCGCGTGCGCCTGGAACAGGCCGTGCAGCCCAAAGGCCTGAGCGTGCCGCAACGCGCCATCCTGCGTGACAGTGCCGGGGTGCCGAAGGTGCTGGTGGTCGACGCGCAGTCGCGCATCAGCGAACGCCAGGTGGTACTGGGCAACGCCCAAGGTGATCGCTGGCTGGTCAGCGAGGGCCTGGCGCCCGGCGAGCGAGTGGTGGTCGAAGGCCTGCAGCACGTCAAGGCGGGCGACCAGGTCCAGGTCGACGCCGACGCTCAGTCCATCGTCCAGCACAACGGCCAGTGAGGGCCTGACCCATGCCGCAGTTCTTCATCGACCGCCCGATCTTCGCCTGGGTAGTCGCGCTGTTCATCCTGCTCGCCGGTGCCCTGGCCATCCCCCAGCTGCCGGTAGCGCAGTACCCCAACGTGGCACCGCCGCAGGTGGAAATCTACGCCGTGTACCCGGGCGCCTCGGCGGCGACCCTGGACGAAAGCGTGGTCAGCCTGATCGAGCAGGAGCTCAACGGTGCCGACAACCTGCTGTACTTCTCGTCGCAGAGCAGCCTGGGCAGCGCCACCATCACCGCCACCTTCGAGCCTGGCACCCACCCCGACCTGGCCCAGGTCGATGTGCAGAACCGCCTCAAGGTGGTCGAGTCACGCCTGCCGCGCCAGGTAACCCAGCAAGGCCTGCAGGTGGAGAAGGTGTCCACCGGTTTCCTGCTGCTCGGCACCCTCACCTCGGAGGACGGCAGCCTCGATGAAACCGCGCTGTCCGATATCCTCGCGCGCAACGTGATGAACGAGATCCGCCGGCTCAAGGGCGTCGGCAAGGCGCAGCTGTATGGTTCCGAGCGCGCCATGCGCATCTGGATCGACCCGCGCAAGCTGATCGGTTTCAACCTCACCCCCAATGACGTGGCCGAAGCCATTGCCGCACAGAACGCCCAGGTCGCCCCCGGCAGCATCGGCGACCTGCCCGCCCGCGGCACCCAGGAAATCACCGCCAACGTGGTGGTCCGCGGCCAGTTGGGCACGCCCGAGGAATTCGCCGCCATCGTCCTGCGCGCCAACCCGGACGGCTCCAGTGTCACCGTCGGCGATGTCGCCCGGGTCGAGATCGGCGCCCAGGAGTACCAGTACGGCACCCGCCTGAACGGCAAGCCGGCCACTGCCTTCAGCGTGCAGCTGGCACCCGGCGCCAATGCCATGGAAACCGCCACCCTGGTGCGGGCGAAGATGAAAGAGCTGTCGCGCTACTTCCCCGAAGGGGTCAGGTACGACATCCCCTACGACACCTCGCCGTTCGTCAAGGTGTCGATCCAGCAGGTCATCAACACCCTGTTCGAAGCCATGCTGCTGGTATTTGCGGTGATGTTCCTGTTCCTGCAGAACCTGCGCTATACGCTGATCCCGACCCTGGTGGTGCCGGTGGCGCTGATGGGCACCTTCGCCGTGATGCTGGCCATGGGCTTCTCGGTCAACGTGCTGACCCTGTTCGGCATGGTGCTGGCCATCGGCATCCTGGTCGACGACGCCATCGTGGTGGTGGAGAACGTCGAGCGGATCATGGCCGAGGAAGGCCTGCCGCCCAAGGAGGCCACGCGCAAGGCCATGGGCCAAATCAGCGGCGCCATCATCGGCATCACCCTGGTGCTGGTGGCGGTGTTCCTGCCGATGGCCTTCATGAAAGGCTCGGTGGGGGTGATCTACCAGCAGTTCTCGCTGTCGATGGCAGTGTCGATCCTGTTCTCGGCGTTCCTCGCCCTGAGCCTGACCCCAGCCCTGTGCGCCACCCTGCTCAAACCACTGGCCAAGGGCGAACACCACGAGCGCAAAGGCTTCTTCGGCTGGTTCAACCGCCGCTTCGAAAGCATGAGCAACGGCTACCAGCGCTGGGTGCTGCAAGCGCTGAAGCGCAGTGGCCGCTACCTGTTGCTGTATGGCGTGCTGCTGGCCGTGCTGGGTTATGGCTTCAGCCAATTGCCCACCGCGTTCCTGCCCACCGAAGACCAGGGTTACACCATCACCGATATCCAGCTGCCACCGGGCGCCAGCCGCATGCGCACCGAGCAGGTGGCCGCCCAGATCGAGGCGCACAACGCCGAGGAGGCGGGCGTCGGCAACACCACGCTGATCCTCGGTTTCAGTTTCTCGGGCAGCGGCCAGAATGCCGCACTGGCCTTCACCACGCTCAAGGACTGGTCCGCACGCAGTGCCGACGACAGCGCGCAGTCGATCGCCGACCGGGCAACCCTGGCCTTCACCCAGCTCAAGGACGCCGTGGCCTATTCCGTGCTGCCGCCGCCGATCGACGGCCTGGGCGAGTCGACCGGCTTTGAATTGCGCCTGCAGGACCGCGGCGGCATGGGCCATGAGGCGCTGATGGCCGCCCGTGACGAACTGCTGGCCGGCGCGCACAAGAGCAAGGTGCTGGCCAACGTACGCGAGTCTTCGCTGGCCGAAAGCCCGCAGGTGCAACTGGAAATCGACCGCCGCCAGGCCAACGCGCTGGGCGTGTCGTTCGCCGACATCGGCTCGGTGCTGGACGTTGCCGTCGGCTCCAGTTACGTCAACGACTTCCCCAACCAGGGCCGCATGCAGCGGGTGGTGGTGCAGGCCGAAGGCGACCAGCGCAGCCAGGTGGAAGACTTGCTGAAAATCCACGTGCGCAACAACAGCGGCAAGATGGTGCCCCTCGGTGCGTTCGTCCAGGCCAAGTGGGTCAGCGGCCCGGTGCAGCTGACCCGCTACAACGGCTACCCGGCGGTGGCGATTTCCGGTGAACCGGCCGCGGGCTACAGCTCGGGTGAAGCCATGGCCGAGGTCGAGCGCCTGGTCGCCCAGCTGCCAGCCGGTGCTGGCCTGGAATGGACCGGGCTGTCGCTGCAGGAACGCCTGTCCGGCAGCCAGGCGCCGCTGCTGATGGCGTTGTCGTTGCTGGTGGTGTTCCTGTGCCTGGCGGCGCTGTACGAAAGCTGGTCGATCCCCACTGCGGTGCTGCTGGTGGTGCCGCTCGGCGTGCTCGGCGCGGTGCTGGCGGTGACCTTGCGCGGCATGCCCAACGACGTGTTCTTCAAGGTCGGCCTGATTACCCTGATCGGCCTGTCGGCGAAGAACGCCATCCTCATCATCGAGTTCGCCAAGCACCTGGTCGACCAGGGCGTGGACGCCGCCGACGCCGCCTTACAGGCCGCCCGCCTGCGCCTGCGGCCGATCGTCATGACGTCGCTGGCGTTCATCCTTGGCGTGGTGCCATTGGCCATTGCCACCGGCGCAAGCTCCGCGAGCCAGCAGGCGATCGGCACCGGAGTGATCGGCGGGATGCTCAGCGCCACGTTGGCGGTGGTGTTCGTGCCAGTGTTCTTCGTGGTGGTGATGCGCCTGAGCGGACGCGGCCGTACCAAGACAGAGCAGACGCAGACCCGCGAAGCCTGACTGGACAAGCCGGGCGTTGAATGAGAGGGTTCCGGGCATTGACTGCCCGGAACCCTTTTTCATGCCTGATGCCTTGCCCCCCTGCTCTGTCCTGATCCTCGCCGGTGGCCGCGGCCAGCGCATGGGTGGCCGCGACAAAGGCCTGCTGGAATGGCGCGGCGAGCCGTTGGTTGCGCATATCCAGCGTACCGTGCGGCCGCTCAGCGATGATCTGGTGATTTCCTGTAACCGCAACCAGCAAGCGTATGCGGCTTATGCCGACCACCTGGTGGGCGACGCCGAGGCGGACTTCCCTGGGCCGCTGGCCGGGGTAATTGCCGGGCTGCAGGCGGCCAGGCATGAGTGGGTGGTGCTGCTGGCCTGCGATGCGCCGTTGGTTGACCAGGCGTTGATCGACGCCCTTCGGCAGCTGGCGGTGACCGCTGACAGTGCTGCGATGGTGCGTCAGGGGGGCTATTGGCAGCCGATGTTCAGTGTGCTGCCGCGCCGGGTGCTGCCGGTGCTGGAGCAGGCCTGGGCAACGGGTGAGCGGAGTTTGCAGAAGGCCTTGCTGCGCGAGACGGTGCAAGGATTTGAGTGTGCCGTGGATGATCGCAGGCTGAGCAATTTCAATAGCCCGGAGTGGCTACAAGGCTGAGCCCACAAGCGCCGTCAAGGCAGTCAGCTGGCCGTCAGCTCCTCGATACTGATCTCGCGCATCCGAAACTTCTGCACCTTGCCGGTCACCGTCATCGGGAACTCGTCGACGAAGCGGAAGTACCTGGGCACCTTGAAATGCGCAATCCGCGCCTTGGCCCACTCGCGCAGTTCATCCGCGCTGGCGGCATGCCCCGGATGCAGGCGCACCCAGGCGACGATCTCCTCGCCATACTTGCTGCACGGCACGCCGATCACCTGCACATCGGCCACCGCCGGGTGGGTGAAGAAGAACTCTTCCAGCTCCCGCGGGTAGATGTTCTCGCCGCCGCGAATGATCATGTCCTTGCTGCGCCCGACAATGCGCACATAGCCCTGCTCGTCCATCACCGCCAGGTCGCCGGTGTGCATCCAGCCCTCTTCATCGATGCTTTCGGCGGTTGCCTTGGGGTTGTTCCAGTAACCCAGCATCACGCTGTAGCCGCGCGTGCACAGCTCGCCAATCTCGCCACGCGGTACGGTGTTGCCGTCGGCATCGACCACTTTGCTCTCCAGCCGCGGTTGGGTGCGGCCGACGCTGGTCACCCGGCGCTCCAGGTCATCGTCGGGCCCGGTCTGCAGCGACACCGGGCTGGTCTCGGTCATGCCGTAGGCAATCTGCACCTCGGCCATGTGCATTTCGCCGATCACCCGGCGCATCACCTCGATCGGGCAGGTGGCGCCGGCCATGATTCCGGTGCGCAGGCTCGACAGGTCGAATTCGCCACGCTGCGGGTGGTCCAGTTCGGCGATGAACATGGTCGGCACGCCATACAGCGCGGTGGCCTTTTCCTCGGCCACGGCGCGCAGGGTGGCCAACGGGTCGAAGGCATCGTTGGGGTAGATCAGCGTGCTGCCGTGGGTCATGCAGCCGAGGTTCGCCATGACCATGCCGAAGCAGTGGTACAGCGGCACCGGGACGACCAGGCGATCGTGCTCGGTCAGGCCCAGGCTTTCGCCGACCAGGTAGCCGTTGTTGAGGATGTTGCTGTGGCTGAGCGTGGCGCCCTTGGGGAAGCCGGTGGTGCCGGAGGTGTACTGGATGTTGATCGGGTCGTCGCAGCGCAATTGCGCCTGGCGCTCGGCCAAGGCTTCACGGCTGACCGCTTCGGCGCGGGCCTGCAGGTCGTGCCAGGCAAGGAAGCCAGGCGGTGGAACAACGGCCAGGCTGACCACCCCGCATAACTCCGGGAAACGCTCGCAGACCAGCGCACCGGGCTGGCCGGCCGCCAAGCCGGGGATCAGGCCGAGCAGCATGGCGTGGTAGTCGGAGGTTTTGAAAGCGTCGGCGCAGATCACCCAGCGGCAGCCGGACTGGCCGAGGGCGTAGTCCAGCTCACTGGAACGGTAGGCCGGGTTGATGTTGACCAGGATCGCGCCGACCTTGGCGCTGGCGAACTGGGTGATGCACCACTCGGCGCAGTTGGGTGCCCAGACCCCCAAGCGGTCGCCGGGTTGCACGCCCAGGGCCATGAGTGCACGGGCGTGCCGGTCGACGGCGTCGGCCAGTTGCTGCCAGGTGTAGCGCAGGGCCTGGTGGCGGACCACCAGCGCATCGCGCTCGGGGAAACGGGCGACGGTGCTGTCGAAGGCGTCGCCGATGCACTGGGTAAGCAGGGGTTTGTCCTGATTGCCCTGGGAATAGCTTGGCTGGGGCATGGGCGCTCTCTTGTTGTTCTTGTGTTGATAGAACCGGCCTCTTCGCGGGCATGCCCGCGAAGAAGCTCACACCGCTTTAACGGATGAACACCTGCGGCGTGGTGGTGGACATGTCACCGCCCGGCAGCTTGATGTTCTTCACCTTCTCCAGTGTTTCGGGGTCGAACACCGCCAGGTCATTGAAGGTGCCACCCAGGTACAGCTTGTCGCCCTTCTTGTCGAAGGTCACGCAGTAATAGGTGTGCTCCAGGTTAGCCGCCTTGATCAGCTTGCGTTGCTTGATGTCGTACTTGGTCAACCGGTTGAGCACGCCGTAGATCTGGTTCGGATCCTTCGGCGAGCGCAGGCCGGTGAAGTAGAGCTCGGTCAGGTCGGCGAATTCCTGGGTGTGGGCCTTGCCGGTCTTGAGGTCGATGCTCAGGTAGCCATACAACGGCTGCGCCTCGTTCGGGTCCTGCTTGGCGTCCTTGAACCTGGCGATGGTGTAGAGCATCGAAAACTCGTGGCGCGGGCTCTGGTGTGGCCAGAAGTACAGCACATCCGGGGCGCTGTAGCCTTTGCGGTGCCAGTTGCGCAGTGGCAAGGCCACGCTGTACTTGCCGGTTTTCACGTCCATCTTGTAGATGTCCGGCCCGGCGATGAACAGGCTGCCATCGTCGGCGGCGCGCATCAGGTAGACCTGGCGCGGCATCGGGAAGGTACGCACCGGCTTGGCCTGCAGGCCGTCGGCGGTGTTGTACACCTCCAGGCGCGGCGGCTTGACCACGTAGTGGTCGTTCAGGCGCTGGGTCGGGTTGACCGTGGCGTACACCTCTTTGCCATCCGGGCTCAGGGCGAACGAATACATCGACTTGCCGACTTCACCCGGCACGCTGGACAGGTTGGCGTGGAAAGTGGTCTTGCAGGTGTCCAGGTCGATGCCATAAATGTCGGCATAGTGGTTGTTGAGCACATACGCGGTGCGGTTGTCCGGCGCCATCATCGCGGTGCCGGGGCCGAACTTGTCGGGCATCTGGCAGCTCTTGTACAGCGTGTCGCTGGCCACGTCGATGACGTGCAGGTTGTTCGGGTAGTTGGTGGTGATCAGGTATTCCTGGCCAGCCTTGAGGGCCGGCCCGGCATCGTCGGCCTGTACCGCCCAGGCGCAGGCCGTGGCGGCGATGGTCAACGCGAGTTGCGCGCAGCGTCCAGCTTTCATGCGGTTTCCCCTTGTCATTCTTGTTGGGCCGGTCACTTGTCTTTAGGGAACACGGTGCCGAGGTTGCGCCAGTCTTCCTGGGAGTTGTTCGCCTGGGCGTTCCAGTCCTGGTAGGTACTCATCATGTCCGGCACCTGGGCCGGCCACCAGCAAGGGTCGGAGCAACCGTACAGGTCGGCCTCCATCGGCTGGCACAGCGAGCTGACGCCGCCAAAGGCGTCCACTTCCCAACCCGGGTCGGTGGTGGCGGTGCAGCCGGCCACCGCGCTCATGGCCATGACTTCTTCGACGCGGTCTTCGGCGGCGGCCTGCTCGAGGATGCGCGCCTTGTTGTTCAGGGGCTTCAAGTGCTTCATGTCAGTGCGCCTTCCGCGGGGTGATGTAGCGGTCGATGAAGGCCGGGTTGGCGGCCATGATGCGGCTGTAGACTTCGATGCCGAAGTCGACCCAGTCGCGCATCAACTCGCAGTAGTGGTAGGTCGGGTGCTGCGGGTCGCCGTAGCGGGCGTAGCTCTCGTGGTAGCAGCCGCCGGAGCACAGGTTGCGGATGCGGCAGCTGTCACAGCCGGTGTTGCTGCGGTCCAGGCGCTGCGACAGGAAGTCGTTGAGCTGCGCCTGCTTCACGCCCTGGTGCACGTTGCCGAAGGTCGGCAGGCTGGAGCCGGTGAAGCGGTGGCACAGGTTCAGCTCGCCCTCGTGGTCCACGGCCAGCATCTTCAGCCCGGCACCGCACGGCAGGGCCTTCTTGTGGCCTTCGTGGATGTCGGTGATCAGCTGGTGCAGGTTGGAGAAGCCGATGTTGCGGTGCTCCAGCGCCGCCTCCAGGTACTTGCGGCCCAGCGCCTTCATGTTGGCGAACACCTGCACCAGCTCTGCGCCGGTGAGGTTGAAGTCGGCCATGTCGCCGGAGGTGACCGGGGCAAAGCCGACTTCGGCAAAGCCCATTTCGTTGAACAGGTGGTTCCAGATGGTCTCGACGTCGGTGATGCCACGGGTCAGGGTGACCCGCGCGCCCACCGGGCGGCTGGTGTAGCGCGACAGCAGCAGGTCGGCCTTGCGCCGCACCACGTCATAGGTGCCCTGCCCGCCCACGGTGATGCGGTTGCGGTCATGCACGGTCTTCGGGCCGTCGATGCTGATCGACAGGCCGAAGCGGTGAGCGTTGAGCCAGTCGATGATTTCTTCGGTGAGCAGGGTCGCGTTGGTGGTCATGATGAACTCCACCTGCTTGCCGGCTTCGCCGAAGCGCCGCTCGCAGTAGGCGACCATGTGCTCGATCAGCGGCCGGTTGGACAGCGGCTCGCCGCCAAAGAACACCACGCTGTAGCGTTGCTCGTTGGGTGATTCCTTGAGCAGCATCTCTACCGAGGCTTCGGCGGTGGCGGTGCTCATCTTCTTGCCGGCGGACGGTTTGTCCAGGTCTTCCTTGTAGCAGTAGGTACAGCTCAGGTTGCAACCGGTGTTGACGTTGAGCACCACGGTGTTCAGCGCCGTGCGCTCGACCTGCTTGAGGGCGATTTCCGGGGTCAGCGGCGAGCCGTCGCTGACCAGTTCCAGCGCGATCAGCTCGCGCAGGGTGTCCTGGATATCGTCGCCGGCAAACTGCTGGCCCAGGCGTTGCAGCAGCTCCTCGGCCGAGCAGCCTTGCTGGCGCAGGGTGTCGATGATGCCGCCGGTCACCGCGTCGGCGGTGAACAGCGAACTGCTGGGAATATGGAACAGCATGCGGTCGGCATCGACCTGCACTTCGTGCAGGTTGCGCTCGACCAGGTTCAGTAGTACGCCCATGGCGACCTCCCGATAATCGTTTCGTTGGAAAACCCGTTACGCCCTGCCCTTACGGCAGTGGCGGGTTGTTCCAACGCTGGACGGTGACGATCATGTGGCCTTCACCGCTCTGGCCGCCGTCTGCCAAGGTGGCGATGACCTTCAGGTTGCCGGCGTTGTTGGTCATCATCTTGCGCGCCGGGTTCGGCCCGGCACCACCTGGCACGAACACACCGTCGGCCTGCATCTGTCCGGCGAACTTGACGTCTTCGTCCTCGACCGCACGCTCGTTGAACGGATCGACCTTCCAGTTGGCTGGCAGGTAGCCAATGCGCAGCGGCTGGCCGCTGGCGTCCTTGCCCCAGGCTTCAGCTTCGAAACGGCCCTGGACCTTGGGCACCGAAGCACCGTTCTCGCCGATACGGGCGATGGAGAACGCCGGCACCACCTTCACTTCCTCGACCTTGTCGTAGACCGCCAGGTTGACGCCCTTGAGCTCACCCACCGCGACCTCACGCTGGCCAGGCTTGGCATCGGCCGCAGCGCGGGCCTTCACACGCACCAGGGTCGGGGTCTGCTCCAGCACCTCGGTCACTTCCACGCCAGCACCCAGGTCGGGCTTGCCGGCCAGGCCGGTGCCGACCAGGGTGATCTCGCTCTCGGCGCCGGCCTTGATGAACGCCGGCTGCACCGCCAGCAGGCGGGCCTTGCCTTGTTTTGCCGCCGTGAAGTCCAGGCCGCGCTCATCGTGATCGGCCTCGAACATGCGGCCTTTCACCTCGCCGTCAAGCGCAGCGAACACCTGGCGCAGGTTGCTGTCGCCGACCTTGACGTTGCCGCGCCATTCATAGCCGTTGTAGAGCATCGCCGTGCCACTGCCATTGAACGGCGTGCCATCGGCGTAGCTACCTTTGACCTCGACCTTGAAGGTGTCGCCCTGGTCGGCAACCACCGTCATCACCCCACGCACATCGCCCTTGGCCAGCATGTGGCCGCTGAACGCCCACTGCCCCGGCAGCGCGTCGGCGGTCGGCTTGGCCTTCTGCCATTCGGTCCAGGCCGGGCTCTCCAGTGGGAAGCGCTTGGCGAGGTCCGGTACCACTTGCTTGAGGGCGATTTCCAGCCAGTCGCGGTCACGCGCCTGGGCCTGGTATTCGAGGGACGGCCATTGGCCGAGGTGGAAGTTGATCAGGTGTTCCCATTCCTGCGCCGGGCGCCGCTGCAGAGCGACACGGGCACCGGAGTGGCAGCGGCCACAGGTTTCGCTGAGCTGGGTATCGAAGTGTTCGACGGTGTTGAGCCGGCGCTCCATGGCATAGCGCACGCCCTCGGTCTCGCTCGGCGCCAAGCCTTGCTTGTCGGCCAGGTACTTGACCAGGGTGCGGCGGTCATCGTCGCTGATCTGCAGGCCATGCATGACCTGCATGCGGGCGATGCTCATCAGCCAGCCTTCGGGCGTCTTGCGCTGGTGGCTGATGCGGCTGTAGGTATCGTTGCCCTCGGGGATATGGCACCCCATGCACTTGTTCTGCAACAGGCTCGGGCCCTGTTCGGCCGCGATGGCCTGGGTGCCCAGCAGTGCGGCGGCGACCAGCGCCAGTTTGCCCGCATGCCGCCGGAGTCGAGTCGTCTTCAAGGTCAGACCTCCACGGTTGTTGTTCTTATCGTTTTCACACGCTTTGGTACAGCAGGTGTGCTTGTGACAGTTGCGATACAGAAACTGTGCCAAGTGGGGTAAAAACTTTGTATTTCAGGTCTTTAGCAGTTTCAGTCGAGGGTGTTGGGCGGTTGCCTGGGGCGTCGCAGCGTGCCATTTCGCGACAGGGTGTTTCATCCTGAGACAGGGCCTGCACAGCCACTGTTTCACCACCGTCTCACAGCGTCTCAATGTGCAACAGCGCATGCCTGTACGGTCGACCGTGCACAAAAGCAAAACCCAGACAGTTCAGCACCTTGCGCCCATTGCAGCGGTTTGGCACGCGCCTTGCGCCAGTGCCTGCCACACCCCATGACAAGAGGCACAGCCCCATGCTTTCCGAACTGCCCATCCTGCCCGCCACCCGCGCCTTCCTCGAACGCAAGTTGAAGATGCGCATCGGTGCCGACTGGCAGGACGCCGCCAGTGGTCGCACCCTGTCGTTCCGCAACCCGGCCACCGGTGACATCCTCGGTGCAGTGCCCGCCGCCGAGCAGGAAGACGTCGACCGCGCCGTGCGCGCCGCGCGCCAGGCCTTCGACGACTCGCCGTGGAGCCGTGTGCGCCCACGCGAGCGGCAGAACCTGTTGTGGCGCCTGGCCGACCTGATGGAGCGTGACGCACAGCAGCTGGCCGAGCTGGAATGCCTTAACAACGGCAAGAGCGCCGCCGTGGCCAAGGTCATGGACGTGCAGCTGGCCATCGACTTCCTGCGCTACATGGCCGGCTGGGCGACCAAGATCGAGGGTAGCACCGTCGAAGCGTCCATGCCGTTGATGCCCAACGACCAGTTCCATGGCTTTGTGCGCCGCGAGGCGGTCGGCGTGGTCGGCGCCATCGTCGCCTGGAACTTCCCGCTGCTGCTGGCCTGCTGGAAGCTCGGCCCGGCCCTGGCCAGCGGCTGCACCGTGGTGCTCAAGCCGGCCGACGAAACCCCGCTGACCGCGCTCAAACTGGCCGAGCTGGTGGATGAGGCAGGCTACCCGGCCGGGGTGTTCAACGTCATCACCGGCACCGGCCTGAACGCCGGCGCCGCGCTGAGCCGCCACCCAGGCGTGGACAAGCTGACCTTCACCGGCTCCACCGAAGTGGGCAAGCTGATCGGCAAGGCGGCCATGGACAACATGACCCGCGTTACCCTGGAGCTGGGCGGCAAGTCGCCGACCATCGTCATGCCCGACGCCAACCTGCAGGAAGCCGCCGCCGGGGCCGCCACGGCGATCTTCTTCAACCAGGGCCAGGTGTGCTGCGCCGGCTCGCGCCTGTACGTGCACCGCAAGCACTTCGACAATGTGGTGGCCGACATCGCCGGCATCGCCAACGGCATGAAACTGGGCAGCGGCCTGGACCCGGCAGTACAGATGGGCCCGCTGATCTCGGCCAAGCAGCAGGACCGGGTGACCGGCTACATCGAGCTGGGCCGCGAACTGGGCGCGACCATCGCCTGCGGCGGTGAAGGCTTCGGCCCGGGCTACTTCGTCAAGCCGACGGTGATCGTCGACGTCGACCAGCGCCATCGCCTGGTGCAGGAGGAGATTTTCGGGCCGGTGCTGGTGGCGATGCCGTTCGACGACATCGACGAAGTGATCGGCATGGCCAACGACAACCCTTACGGCCTGGGCGCGAGCATCTGGTCGAACGACCTGGCGGCGGTGCACCGGATGATTCCGCGGATCAAGTCGGGGTCGGTATGGGTCAACTGCCACAGCGCGCTGGACCCGGCGCTGCCGTTTGGGGGCTACAAGATGTCCGGCGTCGGCCGTGAGATGGGCGCGGCGGCCATCGAACACTACACCGAGCTCAAGTCGGTGCTGATCAAGCTCTGACTTACAGCAGCGGGCGCGGTCCACCCTGTGGGAGCCGCGCTTGCCGGCGATGGGCCGCAAAGCGGCCCCAGGTTTTCAGCGGTAACCCTGATCTACCAGCCAACGTCGCAACATCCTCTGCTGCTCCACCGGCCAAGTGCTCAAAACTTCATCCACGGGTTGGCCAGCCAGTAACTGGCTCACTAGCGGCGCCAGCTCGATGCCCTGCAAATGCCACACCCCCAGCGGCTGATCCGCCGTCACCACCACCTCGGCCTGGTCCACCAAACCCTCACGCAACACCGGCCGCCGTGCCACCCGCACAGCGCCCCAGTCCGCCGCCAGATGCAACGGCTGAGCATCCGGCCAGCCCCGACGGCGTTCCCAGAATGGCTGCCCGGCGCGTTCAAGCTCCTGCCCATAGAAATCCCGCCCGATGCGGGCAAAACGCAGAAATAGCTGTTCGATCCGTTGCTGATGAAACTGCTTCGCCAGGGCGGCACGCTCGGGCCGGCGCAGCAAGGTGTTGATCACCACCGGCGCCTGCAACGCCGATGACAGCGACTGGAAAATCCCGTTCCCCGACAATGGGTCAACCGCCATCGCCGCATCGCCCACCCGCAACCAGTCATCGCCCACGCAGTCGCCCGCCAGGATCGGTGTGCTGCTGCGGGCGTGCACCTGCGCAGGTTGCAGCGCTCGCGCATCGAACACCTCGGCCACCAGTGTCGAAGCCCTTCGTCGTGCGGCGCAGTATTCAGGCAACGCCGCCTTGCCCGGCAGCCCCTCGGCATCAAGGGTCACCTGCCAGTAGCAACGCCCATCGGCCAACCGGGCCATCCACGCCCAGCCATCGTCCAGGCTTTCCACCGCCGACGCCGGCGTGCCAGGTTCCGACTGCCAGAGGTTGAGCAGGCTGACCGTTTCCGGGCCGCGCAGGCGGTCGGCCGCCAACGGCGCCTGACGGCCACGCGCTTCAACCAGAAAGTCGCCCAGCAGCACTTGCCCGTCATCCAGCCGGACCTGGTAGCCCTCGCCGCGCGCGACTTCGCGAATGCGCCCTTCCAGCTGCGTTACTCCCGCCCGCAGCAGGTCATCGCGCAAGGCGCGGTCGAAGCGCTGGCGATCGAGCAGAAACTCCTGATTGAGTTGCAGATGCTGGCCATTCCAGCGCACCTGGCGTGTCGCCGGTACCGCGGCCTCGGCCAAGGCGCCGCCCAGGCCAGCATGGCGCAGCCCTTCCAGAACCCGTTGCGAAACCCCTTCCACGACGGCAAAACGCCGCCAGTCGGAGACCACCGTTACCGGGTAGCCCAGCCGGCGCAAGCCAAGCGCTGTAGCGGCGCCGGCCGGGCCTGCGCCCAGCACCAGAATGTGTGGCTCAGGCATCCGCTGCACCTCGTCGCTCCGCGCCGCTGAAACTGGCATGGGCCTGCAGCCAGGCATAGACCTGCTGGCGGTCCAGGCCGGGCTGCTGCTGCAACAGTGTTGCAATCCGCCCGCTCACCGCCGCACAGCCAAGGCTCGCACCGGCCCGCCCGCGCTCACCCACATGGCCACCGAAATCAGCCTGTGCGCTGCCAAGCCACGACCACTGCCCCGGCGCGCAGCGGGCATCGCCGGTGATGCGGATCACCCCCGGGTACGCCGCCGGGTACACCGCACTGCCTTGCGCCGGGCTGGACGCGCACAGCAGCACGCCGGCCTGCTGCACTTCAGCACAGGCCTGGCGCAACACCGCCCGGTCCTGCTGCAAGCCAAGGCTGAGATTGATCAGCGCCACGCCCTGCTCCGCCAGCCAGAACAACCCGGCGGCAACCTGCAAAGCGCTGGTGCTGCCGTGTTCGGTAAATACCTGGGCCAGCAACAGCGGCAACTCGCCGGCCTCGGCTTGCAGGCTGGCCAGCACGGCGCTGCCATGGCCGAGCCGGTCAGGTTGCAACTCACCCTCGCACAGCACGCCCTCTTCCAGCCAGAAGCGCCGGGCACAGACCAATGCCTGCGCTGGCGCACAACCACTGTCGATCACGCCGACCCTGAACTCAGCGGCCATGCTTGACCGCCTCCTGGGGCAATAGGCGCAGTTGCCCACCTTGCAGGTGCAGGTGCAGGTCGGCATCGGCCAGCGTCGATGCGCGGTGGCTGATGAGGATGCGCGTGCGCCCGGCGAACAGTTCGTCGATGGCGGCAATCACTTCACGCTCGGTCGCCTCATCCACCGCCGAAGTGGCCTCGTCGAGCACCAGGATCGAAGGCGCCTGCAGCACCGCCCGGGCGATGGCGATACGTTGCTTCTGGCCACCGGAAAGCTGTTGGCCGCGCTCGCCGAGCAGCCCGTCCAGGCCCAGCGGCAGGCTCTCGACCAGGCTCTCGAGGTGGGCCAGTTGCACCACCCGTTCCAGCTCCCCACGGCTGGCCTGCGGCGCGCCATAGGCAAGGTTCTGCGCCAGGGTGCCACGGAACAGCACGATGTCCTGGCTGACCACGGCGATGCGCTGGCGCACGGCGGCCAGGTCAAGTTCGCGCAGGTCGGCGCCATCGAGCAGGATGCGCCCGGCGTCCGGGTCATAGAAGCGCTGCAACAGGTCGATCAGGGTCGACTTGCCAACGCCGGAGGCACCACTGATGGCGACTTTCAGGCCACCGGCAATACACGCATCGACCTGTGCCAGCACCGCGCCCTGGCGCCCGTCATGGGCAAAGCACACGCCTTCCAGGCGCAGCTCGCCCGGCCCTTGCGGCATGGGCCTGGGCGAGTCGGCCTCGCGCACGGCCACAGCTTCCTGCTTCAGCTCCATCACCCGGCCCAGGCTCACCGCCATGCGCTGCACCGCCACGTACAGGCCCAACAAGCTCTGCACCGGCCCCACCGCCATGCCCATGTAGGTGGAAAACGCGATCAGCGCGCCGAGCTGCCAGGTGCCCTGGATCACCCACCAGCCACCGACCAGGAACGCGCAGGCGCGGCACCAGGAGGTCAGGGTGCCAGGGATCGCCTGGGTGAAGAACTCGGTGACCTGCACCTTGAGCAACTGGCGCATGTAGCCCTGGCCCAGCTGGTCCAGGCGCCCGGCCTCACGGTTCTGCTGGCCGGACGCCTGGATGAACTTCATCGCCGGCAGGGTCTCGACCAAGAACGACGACACATCCGCCGAGCGCTCACGCAGGTTGCGCACCTCGCGCTCGACCTTGCGCCGCATCCAGCGCAGCCACAGCACTTCGATCGGGATCAGCAGTGCCAGCAGCAGCGACAGTTGCCAGGACAGCATCAGCATCAGCGCCACCGCGCCCACCAGGCCGATCACCGCTGATACCGCCGAGAACAGCGAATCCACGGCAAAACGCTGGATCTCGGCGACATCGCCGTCGAGCCGCGAGAGGATGTCACCGGTACGCCGACGCCCGTAGAAGGTCGGCGACAGCTGCTGCAAATGGCGGTACAGGTCATCACGCAGGGCAAACAGAATGCGCCCCGACAAACGCGTGTGCAGGTAGCGGTTGACCCCCGCCAGCACGGTGCCCAGCAAGCCCGCGCCAATCATGATCGCCGCCATGTGCCAGAGGGTCTGGTAATCCTTGGCCAGCAGGCCTTCGTCGATCAGCGTCTTGACCAGCCAGGGTTGCACCAGGGCCAGCAGCGAAGCGCCGAAGGACAAGCCCAGCAGCACGCCGATAGCCCGTTGATGGGGGCGAACGAAACCATACAGCCAGGCCAGGGCCTGGCGCATGAGTTGCGGGTTGCTGGACTCCACCAGCCTGGCGAACAGGTTGCCCATGTCAGCCGCGCAACTGCTTGAGCTTGCGGTACAGCGTTGCCCGGCTGATGCCCAGCGCTTCGGCGGCGGCCGAGACATTGCCCTGGTGGCGTGCGAGGGCGCCACGGATCAATTCCAGTTCGTTGTCCTTGAGGCTGCCGGAGGGCGCCGTGCCGCTGGCCAGTTCTTCCAGCAGGCAATCAGTCAGGTGCTCGAGGGTCAGCAGCCGCTCGCCCTCCTCGCGCATGGCCAGGGCGGTGCGCACGACCATTTCCAGCTGGCGGATGTTACCCGGCCAGTCGAAGCCTTCGAGCAGCGCCGCCAGGGCCGGGTCGAGGCTCACGCCCTTGGCGCCGGACTTGTCCAGCAAGCCCTCGATGATGTTCGCCAGGTCATCGCGCTCGCGCAGGGCCGGCAGGCGCAGGGACACGCCGTTGACCCGGTAGTACAGGTCTTCGCGAAAGTGCTGCTCCTGTACCAGGCGCTTGAGGTCGCGGTGAGTGGCGCAGATCAACGCCACGTCAATGTCCTGCTCGTCGCCCGCGCCCAGCGGCGCCACCCGGCGCTCCTGCAGCACGCGCAACAGCCGCGCCTGCAGGGCCAGCGGCATGTCACCGATCTCGTCGAGGAACAGCGTGCCGCCATGGGCCTGCATCAGCCGCCCGACCATGCCGCCCCGACGCGAGCCGGTGAAAGCGCCCTCGCGGTAGCCGAACAGTTCGGACTCGATCAGCCCTTCGGGAATCGCCGCGCAGTTGACCGCAACGAACGGTTTGTCGGCACGCGGGCTGGCCTGGTGCAGGGCACGGGCGACCACTTCCTTGCCGGTACCGGTCTCGCCCAGCAGCAACACCGGCAAGCCATTGCCCAGGCCCTGGCGGGCCATGCGCAGGTTGCGTGCCAGCCGCGCATCACCGCCGGCCAGGGCATCCAGCGCGGGGGTTTTGTTGGCCACCGTCGGCTTGGCATGCGCCGCGCTGCCATTGAGCGGGCTGTGCCGCGGCAGTTGCAGCGCACGGAAGAAGAATTCGCCCTTGGCCGTTTGCACGTTGCTCACCCCGCCCTGCCACAGGCGGGCGATGAAGGCTGGCGAACGCTCGCCCAGCAGGTCGCTGCTGCGGCGCCCGATCAGGCCCTGGCGCGGCAGCTGGAGCAATTGGCAGGCGTTGTCGTTGGCGGCCAGCACCTCGCCGTCCAGGCTCAGCGCCAGCAGGCCGTGCCAGGCGCTGTTGAGGTATTGCGGGCGGCTGTGGAAGGCCAGCACCAGTTGCTCGGGATGGCACAGGCCGAACATCCGGCTCTCGATGTTGCCCGCCGCCAGCATCAGCATGCTCAGGCTGTCCTGCGGCTGAGCCATGACCCCTTCACGGGTAATGTCGAGCACACCGATCACTTCGCCGCGCGGATCGCGCAGCGGAACCGAGGTGCAGGAGAACGGGCTGAGCCGGTCCAGGTAATGCTCGCCGCAGTTGATCAGCGTCGGCCGGCCTTCGACCACGGCGGTGCCGATGGCATTGGTGCCGCGCAGCGATTCGCTCCAGCAACTGCCGGGGTGCAGGTCGCGCAGGCCTTCGCGTTGCAGCACGTGCTTCTGCCCTTCGATGGCCAGCACGTTGGCCTGGGCATCGCCGAGGATGATGATGCCGGCATTGCCCTGGCGCGATACCAGGTAATCCAGCTCGGGGGTGACCGCGTCCAGCAGCAGCCGGTTGCGTTCCAGCAGCGAGCGCAGGTCATGGCCCTGCTCCAGGCCCAGGCCGACCTGCTCGCCTTGCAGGCAACTCAAGCCATGGCCAAGGCTGCGGCGCCAGGAGGCGTCGATTTCATCGCGCAGCATGCCCAGCGGCAGCTCGCCTTCGCTGGCCAGGCGCATGCGCGCCTGGCGGGATTCGTGCAGCGGGTCTTGGGCGTTTGTTATGGGAAATTGTCGCGCCATGGTTTGCTCCAGCTGTGGCCCTCAGGACAGGGCTACGGGCTTGGTATTTTTTTCCGCAGTGTGCGGGAGATTTGGCTGGGCGTCGAGGTGCATGGCTTGAGGGGTGTGGCGCCAGTGAGATCGGGACTGTCAGATTTTTTGTGTGCGGGCCGGTAACGGCCTGCCGTTAGGCAGGCCCTGATTTTCACCAGGTCGGCCTGATGAACCGATCTCCGTACAGAACCGCAAATTG